>NZ_JBQKEP010000011.1:0-73154 GCF_052121255.1 Faecalicoccus sp. LCP19S3_E2
GTGACGATAGCGAAGTGGAACCACCTGAACTCATACCGAACTCAGAAGTTAAGCACTTCAGCGGCGACAATAGTTGGGCCTGCCCCTGCCAAGATAGCACGTTGCCGGGTCATTTTTTTATATATGGAACTTATTATGGATCATTTTGAAAAGGAGCAGCTTGCGATTTCAATCTGCCGAAATCGTAAAGATAAGACATTTATATATAAGGGAGCCGTTAAAGATTGGATCAATCAGATCGGCTCTTTTTCCATTGTTTATGATGAGAATTGTTGTGGAGCGACACAGAATGTTCTTTTTTGTTTTGTAGGACAAGATACTTCCATTCTTTTAACGGCTGAAGCATTTTTAGATTTTTTTGATCAATGTGAACCAGAATAACACATTTTATTTTCAATATTTTTCAAAAATATATTCATTTTTTTCTGCTGTTGTTCCATCTATTTCATTGTTATAATAGCCAAGGTAATGATGGGGGAATTTAGAAATGAAAAGTGAGACAGTAAGAGAATTTTCTTTGATAACCTTTGCGATGTTTATTATATCGATTTCAATTTATTTCTTTTTGATACCCAGTGGTATTGTCGTAGGAAGTATTTCAGGTTTAGCCATGGTATTAAATCAATTGTTACCTTTATCTATCTCTATATTGACTTTGATTTTAAACATGGGACTTTTAGTGATCGGTTTTTTGTTCATTGGAAAAGAATTTGGTGCCAAAACAGTTTATACATCAATATTATTACCTGTTTTCTTAGCTGTATTTGAAATTCTGTTTCCTTTAAGTGAATCAATTACTGGTAATAATGTATATGACTTGGTTACTTATACATTGATCATCGCATTTGGTCAGGCGATTTTGTTTAATGTGAATGCATCCAGTGGAGGATTGGATATTGTAGGAAAAATCGTCAGCAAATATACGCATATGGAAATTGGTAAAGCTTTGATGCTTTCTGGCTTTATTACTTCTATGACCTCGATTCTTGTTTATGATGTCGGGACGCTTGTGGTCAGCTTGATTGGGACCTATGCCAACGGACAAGCTATTGATTACTTTATCGACGGATTTCATAAAAAGAAAAAAATTTGTATTCTATCTGAAGAATATCCGGTTATACAAGATTACATCATGAATTCGATGAATCGTGGGGTGACTCTATATAAAGCCGTAGGTGGTTTTAAAAAAGAGGAACGTGTAGAATTGGTAACGATCATGACGAGCAATGAATATAAAAAGCTGCTGGATTATCTGCATAAAAGCAATTTTCAAGCTTTTGTGACCGTTTCTACAGTCAATGAAGTCATTGGTACATGGAAGATCAATAAACGAAAACTGAGATAAGCACATTGCGTGCTTTTTTTCTTTTGGTATAATCAAGAAGACTATATATCAATATTTATAGGATTAAAAGAAAGGATACGTATGAAAATTAGACAATGGCTTATTTTGTTGTCAGGGATTCTCATTGTATGGACTTTGGCTTCATTAGGAATCGATAATTCCATTATCTTGCCGACACCGTATGAGGTTTTGACACAGATGACAGAACAAATGCAGGATGTAAAATTATATGAATCATTAGCCATGACTTTTTTTCGTGTACTTTTTTCGGTGCTTATTTCTTCTGTGATTGCGTTTTTCCTGGCTTTTCTTTCCAATCGTTTTAAAACCTTTGCCCAATATTTTGAGCCTATTCTTTTACTTCTGAGAAGCATTCCCAATGTGACTTTTGTGATCTTATTGTTGTTTTGGGTGAGCCGGGAGATCAGCATTTATATTGTTTCTTTTCTACTTTTGTTTCCGATCTTTTATCAAAATCTTTTTGAAGCAATTCAAGATATAAGCCAATCCTGGAAAGACATTTTTCAAATCTATCCACAAAGCTGGTTCAAAAAGATACAAATGGTTTATTTACCATTGCTTCGTCCTGCTATGGCTTCCAGCTGGATTACTTGTTCATCGCTTGGTTTTAAAGTGGTTGTTATGGCGGAAATCATGACATCGGTTTCCCTGGGAATTGGGGCAAATATGCAATATGATCGATTGAACGTGAATTTAGCCGGAGTAATGGCCTGGACAATTTGGCTATTGATTTGTGTATGTATTTTTAATAAACTATTAAAGAAAGTTTTAGAAAGGCTTTTTGGGTAAGGAGGCAGTTACATGATCAGTATTTTGGTACCTGTATATAATGTAGAAAACTACTTATCTCAATGTCTGGATTCTATACTTGCACAAACTTATAAGGATATTGAAATTGTGATGGTCAATGACGGATCGACCGATCATTCCAAATATATCGCATCTTCTTATGCGAACCGCTATTCGTTTATTCATCTGTATAACTATGAGAATGCAGGGATCTCAACAACACGCAATCGTCTATTGCGTCATGCGAAGGGAGAATACGTATTCTTTGTAGATAGTGACGATTATATCGCACCGCAAACTTTACAGGCGATGATGCACCATATGGAAGCTTATAACTGTGATATCGTATGTTGTGGTTATACGATGGACTATCGTTTTGGGGCTTTGTATCGTAAGGTGGAGACAAAGAAAGTCATGACAAAACAAGAGGCTTTGCATTCGCTTGCGGAAAATAAAGGGATGAACAATTATCCATGGGGCAAGCTTTATAAGAAAAAATGCTTTTCCAATGTCAGCTTTCCGGAGTTTATGCGTGGCTTTGAGGATACATATACTGTTTTTAAAGCCTTGTGCAATGCCGATACGATAGGCTGTATATCCAAACGATATTATCATTATGTCCAGCACCAGGGTTCATTGACTCATCGTATGAACCTGGAAACGGCATACGATATGCGTAAAGCGTATGAATATCAGGAAAGTTGTCTGCGACGCTGGTATCCGGAAGAAGACTTCCACTTTGATGTTCATCTAGTCAACAGTGATTTTGTGATCTTATATACGATTTTTGCGTATTATACTAAAAAAGATGATCCACAATTTGTGCCTGCTGTGATCAACTGGAAAAAAGTCAATCCTTTTGTGCATGTGGCTTATGAGCTGTGCCGGGGGATTTGTTCCTTACGATTTGGTTGGGCTAAGACAAAGACACAGGAGTTTAACAAATGGCTGTAAGAGAAGCGACGATACAAGATATATATGTGCTCATGGAGATTTATGAAACAGCTAGACGTTTCATGGCTGAAAATGGAAATCCGACTCAGTGGCCACAAGGATATCCCAGTAAAAAAATTCTTTTGAAGGATATGGCCGCAAAACAACTTTATGTGTATGAGCAAAATGGAGAAATAGAAGGAGCTTTCGTGTTCTTTATTGGGGAAGATCCCAGCTATGCCAAAATTGATGGGAAATGGTTGAATGATGCGCCTTATGGTGTGATTCATCGCATCGCATCACGGCAAAGGGTGCCTCATGTTGGACAATCGATTTTGAATTATTGTTTTACCAAAATAAAGAATCTTCGAATAGATACGCATGAGGATAATATTCCCATGCAGAATATGTTAAAGAAAAACGGCTTTGTGTATGTAGGAGACATCGAACTGCTTTCCATTCACGAAAGTCGTATGGCCTTTCAGGCTGTAAAAGAATAAGATGGAGTGAGAAAAATGGCTTTTGAATCTTTAAGTGAACGCCTTGGAAAGGCACTAAAAAATATAACTGGACAGGGGAAGCTGACAGAATCCAATATGAACGACATGTTGAAGGAAGTGCGCATGTCTTTATTGGAAGCGGATGTCAACTACAATGTCGTTAAAGAATTTATTGAAAATGTAAAACAGAAAGCATTAGGGCAGGAAGTCATCGATTCGGTCAATCCGGGGCAAATGGTCGTTAAGATCGTTCATGATGAAATTCAGGAATTACTGGGAAGTGCCGATGCTCGATTAAATTTGAAAAAAAGCGGAGTATCGACTTTAATGATGGTCGGTCTGCAGGGGACCGGTAAAACAACTGCCAGTGCCAAAATTGCTCGTTTCTGTAAAGAGAAGCTGAAAAAACGAGTGTTATTGGTTGCCTGTGACGTTGTTCGTCCGGCAGCTATCGAACAGTTGGAGACATTGGGAAAATCAATCGATGTTGAAGTCTTTAGCTTAGGAACCCAGGTCAGTGCTGTTGAAACAGCTCGCCAGGCGATGGGCTATGCCTATGATCGACAAAAAGATCTTGTGATCTTTGATACGGCCGGTCGTTTACACGTAGATGAAGAGCTGATGCAGGAGCTTTCTCAAATGAAGGCACTTGTACAGCCGGACGATATCTTATTGACAGTGGATGCGATGACCGGTCAGGATATCGTAACGGTTGCCAGAGAATTTAACGAGCAGCTTTCTATCACAGGTTTGGTTGTGACCAAGATGGATGGCGATGCCCGTGGTGGTGGTTTGTTGTCTGTTCGCAGCATTACCAATGTTCCGGTTCTATTTGTATCCAATGGAGAAAAGGTAGAGGACTTAGAGGAATTTCATCCGGATCGTATGGCGGATCGTATCCTGGGTATGGGAGATATCGTTACCTTAGTGGAACAGGCGCAGGAAAAGCTGGATATGGACATCCAACAAAAAACGGCCAATCGTATGGCACAGGGGATCTTCACCTTCAATGATATGTTGGATCAATTTGGCCAGATGCAGAAAATGGGATCGATGCAGAACATGTTAAAGATGATTCCAGGATTAGGCAAAATGGTCAAACAGTTGGATGATGAAAAAATGAATGATTCCATGAAAAAATCGCAGGCAATCATTCAGTCTATGACACCGTATGAAAGAGAAAATCCGTCTTGTTTAAAGGCCAGCCGAAAGAATCGTATTGCCAAGGGGGCCGGTGTTAAGGTCATGGAAGTCAATCGATTGATCTCGCAGCTGGAACAAATGCAGATGATGACAAAAATGATGTCCGGTGGCGGTATGCCTAACTTGTCAGCTCTCCAAAACATGCAGCGCGTCGGTGGTATGCAGGGAGCCAGCAAACATGCCGGAAGCAAGAAACAGAAAAAAAGCAAAAAGAAGAAAAAGAAAAAATAAGTGTCAAGTAAAAATGCTTGACACTTTTATTTTGCTATGGTACATTTATCAGGCAAAAGAAAAGGAAGGTATTTGAAATGGTTAAATTACGTTTAAAAAGAATGGGTAAAAAGGGTCGTCCTTTCTACCGTATCGTAGCTGCAGATTCAAGAAGTCCTCGTGATGGACGTATCATTGAAGAAATTGGTACATACAATCCAATCGCTTCTGAAAATCAGGTGACAGTCAACAAAGAATTAGCTATGAAATGGTTACAGAACGGTGCTAAACCTAGCGATACAGTTCGTTCAATTCTTTCTAAAGAAGGCATTATGAAAGAATTCCACGAAACAAAAATGGTTAAGAAGTAATGACAGATCTGGAAAAGACATTGATGGATCTTTGTCTTCCTTTAGTGGATGACAAACAGGCACTGTCTGTCAAAACAATGACCAGCACCAATGATAACGAAGTCTTGTTGTATGTATATGCCAACAGTGAAGATGTAGCGCGTTTGATTGGTCGCAAAGGTATGATGGCCAGCAGTCTTCGTCAAATGATGTCGATTGCGGCGCGTGATATCAAAAAAAGAATTTCTGTGAAATTCGAAGCATACTAGGATGTGAAAACATCCTAATTTTTTTAAGGGTGAAATAGATGATCAAAGTAGGAACAATTATCAATACACATGGGTTAAAAGGCGAATGTAAGATTTATCTGGTAACAGATGATGTAAAAGATCGTTTTGCCAAGGGAAGAATCCTGCACCTATCGGATGGAAAAAAGTTGACCGTTTCTTCCTTTCGTATGCAGAAGGGATTTGGTTATGCGAAATTTGAAGAGATCAAGGACATCAATGATGCTGAAAAATTGAAAACGTTTGATCTTTTGATTGCCAAAGAAGATTTGCCTCCATTGGAAAAAGGAACTTATTATTATCATGAATTGATGGATTGTACCGTATATGATGATAAAGGCGATGAATGTGGAATTGTCAGTGATATTTTAGAAACCGGGAAACATATCGTCCTGCGTATTTCCAAAGATCAGGATTCATTTTTGCTTCCTTTTGTGCCGGCATTTATTTTAGAAGTTGATCCAGAGACGAAAAAGATCATCTTTAAAGACATGGAGGGGCTTCGATGAAAATAACGGTCTTGACTTTGTTTCCTGATTATTTTCGCTCTTTGTTGGAAACAAGCATTATCAAAAGAGCTAAAGACAAGGAACTTTTCGAGTTTGAATGTATCGATTTTCGTACCTTTACGAAAGAAAAGCATGGCCATGTCGATGATACCCCTTATGGCGGAGGTGCCGGCATGGTGTTGATGTGTCAGCCGATTTTGGATGCTTTGGCCAGTGTACGAACCCCAAAAAGCACGGTGATCCTTTTAACCCCACAGGGAAAGACTTTCTCTCAATCGGTTGCCAAAGAGCTATCTTTACAAGAGCATTTAATCTTTATTTGCGGACATTATGAAGGCTTTGACGAACGTATTCGCGATTATGTCGATGTTCAGTTGTCTTTAGGTGATTTTGTTCTTACAGGAGGGGAACCGGCCTGCGTGGTCATGTGTGATGCGATCTTACGCTTACTGCCGGGTACGATTCGACAGGATAGCTGGGAAGATGATTCCTTTTCCGATGGTTTATTGGAATATCCACAATATACGCGCCCGGAGGTCTATGAAGGAAAAAGAGTTCCGGAAGTTTTACTAAGCGGTCATCATGCCAATATTAAAAAATGGCGTCACCAGATGGCTTTAAAAAATACATGGAAGCATCGTCCGGATCTTTTAAAGGAAAAAGAGCTTTCAAAAGAAGATCAGGAGTTTCTTTCAAATCTTCTTGAAAACAAAGAGGAAGTATGCTAGTATTTTAAAGCATTATTGCACGGTTTTGTTCCGCTGACACTTTACGTGTGAATGAACAAGGATGCCGTATGGAAGAAAAGGAGGAAAAAAGATGAACTTAAATTTAGTCAATGAAATCACGAAATCACAGTTAAAAAGTGATATTCCTTCATTCCGCTCTGGAAGTACTGTTCGTGTACACGTACGTATCAAAGAGGGTGACAAAAGCCGTATTCAGGTTTTTGAAGGAGTTGTTATCGAACGCGTTGGTGGAGGAATCGCAGAAACTTTCACTGTACGTAAGATGTCTAATGGGGTTGGAGTAGAACGTAAATTCCCTTTACATTCACCAATCATCGATAAGATCGAAGTCGTTCGTAACGGTAAGGTTCGTCGTAACAAATTGCATTATTTGCGTGGACGTTCTGGTAAGGCGGCTCGTCTTAAAGAAGTACGCTAAGAAAAGTGCCGAGAAATCGGCATTTTTTATTTGGGGGCTTTAGTGTATAATACCTGTATGTAATGAAAAGGGGTTTCAGAATGAGAAAAGCAAGTAAACGTGAAAAGAAAGCGATTTATCGATATAACGAAGAGGACGAAAGAACACTTTTAGAAGATATATTAGGGTTTGTCAAAGTTTTTGCGATCACCGCTATTGTTATTTTAGTCTTTATGAATTTTATTGCGCATCCGATTAAAGTGAATGGAAAAAGTATGGATCCTACTTTGGAGGACGGTGAATTTGGTTTTACCAGTCTAGCTAGCGTCTGGCTGAATCAGATCAATCGATATGATATCGTTGTGGTCACTACTCAGCAGGATATAACTGATTCACAAACCGGCGAAACGACCAATGAAACGATTCAGATCGTTAAGCGTGTGATCGGAATGCCGGGAGATACAGTATCTTGTATTGATGATGAAATCTATATCAACGGGGCAAAGCTGGATGAAGACTATATCGATCCGGATTATATCAAAGAATGTCGTGAAAAATATGGTTATTTCAACCAGATCGAGCAGATTTCGACTGATGATGAAGGAAGAACGGTTGTGGATTATGTCGATTTTCCGGAAGTGACTTTGGGAGAAGATGAATATTTTGTCATGGGAGATAACCGTCCGGTTTCAAAAGATTCTCGTGACAGTGCTATCGGTGTTATTCAGCGTAACCAAATCTATGGTGTAGGCGTCTTAGTTCTTTATCCATTTGATGAACTGGGATTGAAAGGATAGAGCGTATGTCGAATCAAAATCCGATTCAATGGTTTCCCGGTCATATGACCAAGGCCAAACGGCAAATGGAAGAGAATTTGAAGAAGGTTGATTTTGTGATTGAAATTCGGGATGCCCGTATTCCCGATTCCAGCAAGAATCCAATGTTGGATGAACTGATTCAAAATAAACCGCGTCTGATCCTTTTGTCAAAAAAAGATAAAGCGGATTCGGCTGCCACCAAAGAATGGATTCAAAAACTGCATTCTCAGGGGCATCAAGTCTTAGCCCTGGATTTGATCAAGGATTCGTATTTTAAGGCTTTGGTACAGGCAGCGCAGACGACTTGTCAAAAAATTATTGATAAACAAAAAAGACGAGGCATTCGTCCCAGAGCTTTACGCGCCATGGTTTGTGGGATTCCCAATGTAGGGAAAAGTACCTTTATCAATACGATGGCCAAGCGAAAAGCAGCACAGACGGCCGATCGTCCGGGTGTGACAAAATCCCTGCAGTGGATCAAGTTAGGGCAGTCTCTGGAATTATTAGATACGCCGGGCGTATTATGGCCAAAGTTTGAAGATCCTAATACCGGTATGCGTCTTGCGATTTTAGGGTCGGTTCGAGATGAAGTAGTCAATATGCAGGAACTTGCTATTTACGCCTGCCGATGGCTGCAGGAAACAAAACCGGGTCTTTTGGCAAGCCTGTATCAGATCGAAGAACAAAAGGATCCTTGGCAGACCATGGAAAAAATTGCCTTAAAACGAGGGTATCTTCAAAAAGGAAGCATTGATGAAAATCGCCTTGTTCGCTCTTTTATCAAAGATATTCGCGAAGATAAATTAGGTCCTTTGACTTGGGAGTTTCCTCATGATTGAACAACCTTTGGAAAAGGAACTCTGGCAAACCTATGATTCCATCGTAGGTATTGATGAGGCTGGAAGAGGACCTATTGCCGGTCCGCTGGTCGTTGCCGGCTGTGTTTTTGAAAAAGGATATTGGCATCCGGACATCGATGATTCTAAAAAGCTGACTGAAAAAAAGCGGGAACAGCTTTTTCAGGTAATTCAAGAAGATGCCTTATGGTTTTCGATAGAGGTCATTTCTGAAAAAGAGATCGATCAAAAAAACATTTATAAAGCTACTCAGGATGCGATGCTTGCGATTGCGCAAAGTGCTGATTGTGCTTACTGCTTGACGGATGCGATGAAGCTTCCAGGTTATTTAAAGCCATATGAAGCCATTATAAAAGGAGACTCTAAATCAGTATCGATTGCGGCTGCCAGCATTCTAGCTAAAGTCACCAGAGATCATATCATGATGGAACTGGATCAGAGGTATCCTGAATATGGATTTAAGAAACATAAGGGATATCCGACCAAAGCACACTTGGAGGCTTTAGAAAAATATGGTGTATTGCCATGTCATCGAAAATCGTATGGGCCGGTCAAAGAAAAATTGGAAATAAAGCTATTTTGATAGAAAAATTAAAATTTTTTCTATCTTTTTTATTTTTTTATCGTATTAAATAGTATGAAGAAAAATTTAAGAGATGCGATTTTATGGTATGCCATTCAAAATGATGGCGATTGGAAACAAATTGCTCATTGCCTGCAGGTAAAAGCACCTTATAAAAAAGTGGAGTATGCGTATCCCTTTGTCACTAGGGCCGATAAGGAATATCCAAGATGCTTTTTAAAGCTGCGTTATCCACCATGGATCCTTTTTTATCAGGGAAAGCTTTCTTATTTATCGAAAAAATGTGTGGGAATCATCGGAGCTAGAGATTGCACGGATCAAGCTTTAAAAAATACCAGAGAAGTGGTGAATATTCTAAAGAAAAAATATGTGATCGTCTCAGGGCTTGCCAAAGGAATTGATGCGATGGCCCATAATAGTGCTTTTGATCAAAGAACAATTGGAATCATTGGGTGTGGAATCGATCGTATTTATCCTAAAGAAAACCAGAATTTATATCAGAGCATGGCCAATCAACATTTGATCCTTAGTGAATATCCCATGCAGACAGCGCCAAAGGCTCATCATTTTCCCTGGAGAAACCGTTTGATTGCGGCTTGTTCTTCATCCATCGTCGTTATTCAGGCACGATGTAAAAGTGGAACCATGCATACGGTCAATGAATGTCTGGAGCTTTCCAAGCCAGTCTATTGTTTACCCAGTGCCTATGAAGATAAAGTCTATCAGGGGTGTAATGTCTTGATCCAAAACGGAGCACTGAGCATCGTACAGGAACAAGACTTGTATGAAATATAATTGACAAAACACTTTTTTTATTGTTTGATATCTAACGAACCATAGGAGGATAGATATGGGGAAGAATTTAGTCATTGTGGAATCGCCTTCCAAATCGAAGACGATTGAAAAATATTTAGGTAAAGATTTTAAAGTAGTATCGAGCAAGGGACATATCTGTGACCTTGCGACATCCGGAAAAGAAGGACTTGGTATCGATGTAGATCGTGACTTTACTCCGACTTATACGATCAGTAAAGATAAAAAAGATGTGGTAAAGGAATTGAAGGATCTCACGAAAAAAAGTGATTCTGTCTATCTGGCAAGCGACCCGGACCGTGAAGGAGAAGCGATCGCATGGCATTTGGCAAGAGTTTTGGATCTGGATATTGATACAACAAATCGTATTATCTTTCATGAGATCACCAAACCGGCCGTATTGGAAGCTATCAAAGAGCCAACACACATTGATATGGATCTGGTGCATTCACAGGAAACTAGAAGAATGCTGGATCGAATCATCGGTTTTAAACTGAGCAAGCTTCTACAAAATAAGATCCAGTCAAAATCAGCTGGTCGTGTACAGTCAGTTGCGTTACATCTTATCGTTTTAAAGGAAAAGGAAATTCAGGCGTTTAAATCTGAAGAATACTGGAGCATTCATGCGACGTTAAAAAAGGGAAGACAATCGTTTGAAGCGCTTTTGAATAAAGTAGATGGAAAGAAACCGAAGCTGAAAAATGAAGAACAGGCACAGGAAATCGTAGAACGATGCAAAGCTCCTTTTACGATTTCTTCTTTGACGACACGTTCTCGCAAAAAACAGGCTCGATTACCATTTACTACTTCAACGCTGCAGCAGGAAGCCAGTACAAAGCTCGGTTTTGGTGCGCGTCGGACGATGAGTATTGCCCAAAAGCTGTATGAAGGTATCGACCTGGGTGGTCAGATGGAAGGTTTGATCACGTATATGCGTAGTGATTCCACTCGATTAAGTGACATCTTTGTCAAAGATGCGATGCAGCAGATCGAGCAGGAATACGGAAAAGAATATGTGGGAAAGCTTCATGCGAAAAATGCTAAAAACGCACAGGATGCACATGAAGCGATTCGACCGACCAATGTTTTAAATACGCCGCAAAGAATCAAACCTTACTTGACCAATGAACAGTACCGTCTTTATGAGATGATTTATGCCAGAACAATGGCTTATCTGATGAGTGATGCGGTTTTTAGTGTGACCAATGTAAAATTAGACTGCAACGGTTGTGAATATGCGGCATCCGGTTCCATCTTAACCTTTGATGGTTATTTAAAGGTCTATGATAAATATGAGAAACAAAAAGATGATCTTTTACCGGCTTTGACAAAGGAAGATGTCTTTGAAGATGTACCTGTTGATGCTAAACAGCATTTTACCGAACCACCGGCTCGCTATACGGAAGCAAAATTGATCAAGGAGCTGGAGGAAAAATCCATTGGTCGTCCAAGCACTTATGCGATGATCATTGATACACTGCAAAAAAGAGGCTATGCCGAACTCAAGGCCGATCCAAACAAGACAACGAAGACAAAAGTTTTCTTTCCAAGTGAGCAGGGGATGTTGACGGATGAAAAGCTGCAGGAATATTTTAAAAGTGTGATCAATGTCGAATATACGGCCAATATGGAAAATACATTGGATGAAATTGCGGAAGGACAGATCGACCCGATTGCCTATATGCATACTTTTTATGATGAATTTGCCCCTTTAGTGCAATCAGCTTATGAAAAGATGCCTAAAAAAGAACTGGAGCGAGTGGGGCGTACCTGCCCGGAATGTGGTGGTGAACTTGTCTATCGTAACGGAAAATATGGTAAGTTTATTTCTTGTATCAATTTTCCAAAATGTCGCTATACAGAAAGTGAGCAGGATGAACAGACTGCACCGGAAGGACAGGAAGAGAAATTCTGTCCGAACTGTGGGGCTAAGATGGTCATCAAAAAAGGTCGTTATGGACCTTTCTGGGCTTGTTCAAACTACCCGGAATGTAAAACAATCGTACCATTAAAGGAAAAGGCTAAACCGGAACCGACAGGAGAAAAATGTCCGGAGTGTGGTCATGATCTGGTAAAGCGTAAATCGCGTTTTGGAACGACCTTTATCGGTTGCAGTAACTATCCAAAGTGTCGCTATATCAAAAAAGAAACAAAGAAAAAGGAAGAAAAGTCATGAAAGAAGTAACGATCATCGGTGCCGGATTAGCCGGTTGTGAAGCGGCCTGGCAATGTGCTAAAAGAGGCATACAGGTTCATTTGATCGAAATGCGACCTACTAAGAAAAGCCCTGCATTTCATACAGGAAATTTTGCGGAGCTTGTCTGTTCTAACTCTCTTCGTTCCAATGCGTTAAATAATGCTGT
This sequence comes from Faecalicoccus sp. LCP19S3_E2, assembly GCF_052121255.1. Classification (NCBI taxonomy): domain Bacteria; kingdom Bacillati; phylum Bacillota; class Erysipelotrichia; order Erysipelotrichales; family Erysipelotrichaceae; genus Faecalicoccus; species Faecalicoccus sp. LCP19S3_E2. The sequence continues at coordinate 12,728 of NZ_JBQKEP010000011.1, forward strand.
AGGTATTTTAAAGGAAGAATTACGAATCTTAGATTCTTTGATTTTAAAGACAGCGGATGAAACAAGTGTTCCGGCCGGCAGTGCTTTAGCTGTTGATCGTACGCTTTTTTCAGAACAGATCACAAAAGCAATCAAAGAGCATCCTAATGTTCGTGTAACCGAAAAGGAAGTGACCGAAATTCCGGATGGACCGGTCATCATTGCTACCGGCCCTTTGACAAGTGATGCCTTTGCGAAAACAATTGATGAATATCTGGAAACAGAACCTATGCACTTCTATGATGCGGCAGCACCAATCGTAGAGAAAGATTCCATCGATTTTTCAAAGGCTTATTTTAAATCTCGATATGATAAAGGAGAGGCCAGTTATATCAACTGTCCGATGAATGCAGAAGAATTTGATCGTTTTTATGAGGCGCTGATTCATGCGGAATGTGTAAAAATGCATGATTTTGAACTGAAGGTGTTTGAAGGCTGTATGCCGATTGAAGAAATGGCACGCCGCGGTAAGAAAACGATGCTGTTTGGTCCGTTAAAGCCAGTTGGATTGGAAAAGGATGAAAATCATCATCCTGTTGCGGTTGTACAGCTGCGTCAGGATAATGTGGCCGGTTCCTTATATAATATAGTAGGGTTTCAGACACATTTGACTTGGCCTGAACAGCGAAGAGTATTTTCTTTGATCCCGGGATTGGAGAATCTTCGTATTACTCGTTATGGTGTTATGCATCGAAATTCTTTCTTATGCGCACCAAAGGTTTTAAAGGAAACATATCAGTCCAAAAAGCGGGAAGATCTTTTCTTTGCCGGACAGCTGACCGGTGTGGAAGGCTATGTGGAATCTTGTGCCAGCGGTTTGATTGCGGGTATCAATATGGCTCGTTATCTGGAAGGTAAAGAACCGATTGTTTTTGGTAATACGTGTATCATGGGCAGCCAGGCTCATTATATTACACATTGTACGCCAGAGCATTTTCAGCCGATGAATGCGAATTTTGGCATTGTAGAATTAAAAGAAAAATGTAAGAAGAACATGCGAAAGGAAAAAATCTGCCAGCAGGCATTATCTCGCATCGAGCAGATCAAAGAGATGTTAGATGAATGAGCTGATTGATCGCTTTCTTCAATATATTTATCATCGTCATTCTCAATCTGAGAAGACCGTTGATGCCTATCGTAGAGATTTGTTTCAATTTCGTGATTATTTGTTGAGTCAGGGAATTGAAAGCTTTGAGGAAGTTGATCGTTTGGTCTTTATGGAATTTTTAGCTTCCTGTCGAGAATTACCGGATGGGAGAGTAGCTAAAAACGCAACTATTGCCAGAAAGTTAAGTACGTATCGATCTTTCTATCATTATTTAAATGAATATATCGGAATACAGACCAACCCTTTGGTCTCGATTCATTCTCCTAAGAATACAAGAAAGATTCCTGAGTTTTTGTTTCTGTCAGAAATCCAGTATTTTTTAGAAACGTATGATACAAGCAAACCGGTAAAGTGTCGTGACCAGATGTTGTTTACAGTGCTATATGCCTGTGGTCTTCGTGTACAGGAAATCGTAAATCTGACATGGGAGGATATTCATCTTCAGGAGCGTTTTATGCGTATTCGAGGAAAAGGTGATAAAGAGCGTCTGGTGCCTTTTTATAAAGATATGATTGAACAACTTCGTCATTACAAACTGTTTTTCTGGGAAAAGACGGCAAAACATACTGATGCGGTATTTGTGTCTCTTCGCGGAAAACCAATGACAACACGAGCCGTACAGATGTTGATGCGTCAACATGCCGAGGAAATAGGCATATCCAATAATCTGCATCCGCATATGTTTCGTCACAGCTTCGCCACACATTTACTGGATAACGGTGCTGACATCCGCATCGTGCAGGAATTGTTAGGGCATTCCAGTCTTTCAACGACTCAGATCTATACACATGTTTCAACGAAAAAACTGCAGAAAGAGTATGAAAAATCACACCCTTTGGCAAATCATTCAATAAAAGGGTAGATTTCATGTAAATATATTGAATTTGCGAATTTGTCATGCTAATATAAATGAGCGTGCAAGCGCGAATACACACATCATGGATTCGAATGCCCGTGCAATTTATTGTTGCATTCGTTGGAAATGATGGAGGAGTAACGGAAAGGAAGGGCTATTATGTCAATTGTATCAATGAAGAAATTGTTGGAGAATGGTGTACATTTCGGACATCAGACTCGCCGCTGGAATCCAAAGATGAAACCATACATCTACACCAGCCGTAACGGGGTTTATATCGTAGATTTAAACCAGACGATCGAACAGATCGAAGAAGCATATGCGAAATTAAAAGAAATCAGTGAAAACGGTGGAAAGGTTCTGTTTGTCGGAACAAAGAAACAGGCTGCTGACGTTATCGAGGAACAGGCTTTACGTTCTGGTTCTTTCTATGTAAACAAACGTTGGTTAGGTGGTTTGTTAACAAACTTCCGTACAATTCAGAAGCGTGTTAAACGTTTGGTTGAAATCGAAGAAATGGAAGCCAGTGGAAAAATCGAAGTATATACGAAAAAGGAACAGGCGAATCTTCGTAAGGAAAAAGCTAAATTGGAAAGCAGCTTAGGTGGAATCAAAGAAATGAAAAAATTGCCAGATGCAGTATTCATTATCGATCCAAAGGAAGAACACAACGCTGTTGCGGAAGCTAAGAAATTAGGTATTCCGGTATTTGCAATGTTGGATACAAACTGTGATCCAGATGATGCAACATATCCAATTGCTTCTAATGATGATGCAGCTCGTTCTATCAAATTAGTTACTACAATCTTGGCAGATGCTATTGTAGATGCTAAAGGTGGCGTTTTAGAATTAGCTTATCTGGATAACACAGAAGATGATGTAACAATGGATGACGTTATCAAAAACGTTGAACAGCAGATTGCCGAAAACGAAAGACGTCGTCGTCAGCGTATTGAAGAAAAGAGAAAGAGAAACTTCGAAAGAAGAAACCGTCGTTTCAACAAACAGGCTCCTAAAGAAGAAGCTAAAACAGAAGTAAAAGAAGAAGCACCGGCTGAACAGCCAGCTGCTGAATAATCAAACAGGAGGAAAAATCATGGCTATTACCGCAAGTCAAGTAAAAGAATTACGTGAAAAAACCGGCGCAGGAATGATGGACTGTAAAAAAGCCCTGACGGAATGCGATGGAGATATGGCTAAAGCTGTTGACTGGCTGCGTGAAAAAGGTATGTCTAAGGCTGAAAAGAAAGCCGGACGTATCGCAGCAGAAGGTTTGACTCGTGTAGCTGCACAGGGAAACCATGCGGTTATTTTCGAAGTCAACTCTGAAACAGACTTTGTTGCCAAGAATGAACAGTTCTTGCATGTATTGGATGTATTACAGGCAAGCTTATTAGAAACAAAACCTGCTTCTTTAGAAGAAGCGTTAAAGGTATCTACACCAGAAGGTACTGTAGAAGAAGTAATTACAAACGCTACTGCTACGATCGGTGAAAAGATTTCTTTCCGTCGTATCGATGTTGTAGAAAAGAAAGATGATGAAATTTTTGGAACTTACATGCACATGGGTGGAAAAATTTCAGCTGTTGTTGTATTGAAGGGTACACAGGATGCACAGATCGCAAAGAACATTGCTATGCAAGTTGCTTCTATGTCTCCGGTTTATGTAAGTCAGTCTGAAATTCCTTCAGATGTTGTAGAACATGAACGTGAATTACAGATGCAGATGATGCAGAACGATCCTAAGATGGCTGGTAAACCTGAAAAAGTATTACAGGGTATCTTAAAAGGAAAAGTTGACAAACACTTTAAAGATCTTTGCTTGAATGATCAGGAATACTTCTTGGAACCAAAACAAAAAGTATCTCAGTTCTTGAAAGAAAACGGAGCTGAAGCTGTATGCTTCGTACGTTATCAGGCTGGTGAAGGTATCGAAAAGAAAGAAGAAAACTTCGCTGAAGAAGTTATGTCACAAATTAAGGGCTAATTGAATTAGCTCTTTTTTTATGAAATGAAAATATGATGTAAGAAATTGAAAATTATTCTTGAAAATCACTTTCAAAAATGTATAATAATGTACATAAGTTGTGAAGAGAAGGAGTACAGAGACTTTTATTTTAAGAGAATTGGCGGATGGTGCAAGCCATAAAGAGAAGCTCTGGAACGTGTCTTGGAACTTCTATGTCGAAACATTATAGTGAGGCATAGACGCGATCCGCGTTAACGATAAGGTGTCATTTACATAGTGTAGATGGAAATAAGGTGGTACCGCGTATTCACGTCCTTTGAAGAAAAGGACGTTTTTTTATAGATGGGAGTGAGAACGATGTCTGAAAAAGTCCGACGATGTGGGTGTCGTTTATATAGCTTGAATGAATTTAAAGATGGAGGAGAATAACATGGAAAAGAAAAAATACAACAAAATCGTTTTAGCATATTCAGGAGGATTAGATACATCGGTATTGATTCCCTGGTTAAAAGAAAATTATGGAGCTGAGATCATTGCGGTCAGCGGAAATGTAGGACAAGGTACAGAATTGGATGGTTTGGAAGAAAAAGCTTTAAAAACCGGAGCCAGTAAGTTATACATTGAAGATTTAACGGATGAATTTGTGAATGATTATGTGATTCCAACGATGCAGGCAGGTGCTACTTATGAACAATATTTACTTGGAACCAGCTTTGCCCGTCCGATCATTGCGAAAAGAATTGTAGAGATTGCGAAAAAAGAAGGGGCGGATGCGATCTGTCATGGATGTACCGGAAAAGGAAACGATCAGGTACGTTTTGAACTGGCTATTCAGGCTTTTGCACCGGAAATTGATATCATTGCGCCATGGCGGTTCTGGGAATTGAATTCTCGTGAAAAGGAAATCGCTTATGCCGAAGCACACAACATTCCGTTAAAGATCAATAAAGAAACCAACTACTCCAAAGATAAGAACTTATGGCATTTAAGTCATGAAGGTTTGGATCTGGAAGATCCAGCCAACGAAGCACCGATCAATAAACCGGGCTTCCTGGAAATGAGCGTTTCTCCGGAACAGGCACCGGATGTACCAACAAACGTAACGATTCACTTTGAAAAAGGGGTACCTACCTCGGTTGATGGTGTAGAGATGACACCGACACAAATCATTGAGAAATTAAATGAGGTTGGCGGTGCCAATGGTTGTGGAATTTTAGATATCGTTGAAAATAGACTGGTTGGTATGAAGAGTCGTGGTGTTTATGAAACACCGGGCGGTACAGTACTGTATAAAGCTCATGAAAAACTGGAAGAAATCACACTGGATAAAGAAACACAGCACTATAAACAATCGCTGGCTTTAAAGTTTGCCGATCTGGTTTATAACGGACAATGGTACACACCGCTTAGAAAAGCGATGACAGCTTTTGTGACCAGTACACAGGAAACCGTAACAGGGGATGTGACTTTAAAATTATATAAGGGAAATATCATTCCGGTTTCTGTAACAAGTCCATATTCTTTATACAGTGCCGGTATGGCCACTTTTGATGAAGATGATTGCTATGACCAGAGTGATTCTGCCGGATTCATTCATCTGTTTGGTTTGCCGTTGAAGGTAAGAGCCTTAAAGGCAAAAGAAGTTGAAGATTTTCCGGGAGTGGAATAATGAGTAAGCTTTGGACCGGACGTTTTTCAAAAGAGACGGATGCGCTGTTAGATCAATTAAACGCATCCCTTCCTTTTGATAAAAGATTATACAGACAAGATATTCAAGGCTCTATGGCACATGCCAAAATGCTTGGCAAACAAGGAATCATTTCGTCTGAAGACCAGGAATTGATTCAATCGGGGTTAGAGTCCATCTTAAAGGATATTGAATCCGGTATGCTTGTTATCTGTAACGCAGAAGATATTCATTCGTTTGTCGAACAGGAGCTGACCAAACGAATCGGTGATGCCGGAAAAAGATTACATACCGCAAGATCGAGAAATGATCAAGTTGCTTTAGATTTGAGGCTGTTTACCAAAGAGCAGGTTACTATTCTATCCGATTTGGTCTTATCGATGTTACAGGCTCTCTGTACAAAATCCAAAGAGCATTTAACGACCGTAATGCCAGGTTATACACACTTACAAAGAGCACAACCGGTGACCGTGGCGCATGTGTGGATGGCTTATGCCAATATGTTAAAAAGAGATCATAAGCGATTGATGAATGCTTTAGAGTTGATGGATGAGATGCCGCTTGGATCTGGTGCATTAGCCGGAACCACGTATCCGATCGATCGAGACTATACTTGTGCTCTGTTAGGATTTCGGTGTCCAACAGATAACTCGATGGATGGTGTCAGTGACCGAGATTACTGCATGGAGATCGGCAATGCCTGTTCGATCTTGATGATGCATCTTTCCAGAATGTGTGAAGAGATGATCTTATGGTGTTCCGGTGAATTTGGCTTTATGGAACTCGATGATGCCTTTTCAACAGGTTCGAGTATCATGCCACAAAAGAAGAATCCGGATGTATGTGAATTGATCCGTGGCAAAACCGGGCGTGTCTATGGAGATCTGATGACACTGTTGACTATGCAGAAAGGATTGTCACTTGCCTACAATAAAGATATGCAGGAGGATAAAGAAGCTTTCTTTGATATCCTGGATACCACGATTCACTCGATGCAGGTCATGATTCCAATGTTTGAGACGGCTGTTATTCACAAGGAAAAAATGCATCAGGCGGCCTTGGGTGGCTTTATCAATGCGACCGATTGTGCCGATTATCTGACAAAAAAAGGTATGCCATTTCGAGATGCGTATAAGTGTGTAGGCCAACTGGTTGCTTATTGTATTGAAAACAAAAAAGCGTTAAACGATTTAACACTTACAGAGTTTCAAAAATATTCCGCACTCTTTAGTGAAGATGTTTATACGGCCATAGATCTGCAGACTTGTCTGGCACAGCGAAAGAGCCTAGGTGGCCCGGCACCGGAAGAGGTTAGTCACCAGATTAAAAAGATCGAAGAATTTTTGAGTGAGAGTGGTTTTCATGAATAAGCCGAAGATTTATATCGATGGACAGGCTGGTACGACCGGTCTGGAAATCGTAAAGCGCTTGTCAAATCGAGAAGATATTGAACTTCTAAAAATACCGGACGATAAAAGACATGATGATGTCGTACGAAAAGAATACATGAAAGAAGCAGACCTGGTGTTTTTATGCTTGCCGGATGCTGCCAGTATTGAAGCAATGAAGCTCATGGACGAAAAAACGAAAGTCATTGATGCTTCTACGGCACATCGAACTGATCCGGATTGGGTCTATGGTTTTCCGGAATTATCAAATCAACAGAAACAAAAGATCAAGTCAAGTTATCGGGTGGCCAATCCTGGATGTCACGCAACAGGTTTTATCAGCATTGTCTATCCTTTGATGAAACATCAGTTCATTCAAAAGGATACATTGTTATCGTGCACATCCTTGACCGGATATTCAGGTGGTGGGAAATCGATGATTGCCCAATACGAGACGGAGAAAACATCGGATCTATATGCTCCCAGACTCTATGGTCTTTCTTTACAGCACAAGCATTTAAAGGAAATGAAACAAATCTGTCATTTAGAAAAAACACCTTTATTTTGTCCGGTCGTCGATGATTATTATCGAGGCATGTTGACAACGATCATGATCGAGGGCAATAAAGAAGAAATTGTTCAACTGTATCAAGATTTGTATCAAGATACTTTTATTGAAGTCACAAAGGATGAAGACACTTACCTCTCAGCCAATTTATATGCCCAAAAGGATAACTTGAAGATTTGTATTCATGGTAATGATCAACAAGTGATGATCAGTGCCTTGTTTGATAATTTAGGTAAAGGGGCCAGTGGAGCCGCCATTCAAAATATGAATTTAATGTTAGGATTCGAAGAATATAAAGGATTATCTTACTAGGAAGGAGCATCGAAATGGAATTGATACAAGGAGGCGTTTGCGCTTCAAAAGGTTTTTTGGCAGGAGCGGTGCATTGTGGTGTGCGTAAATCACAGTCCAAGCTGGATCTTACGGTAATCTATTCGAAAAAGCCTTGTGCGGCTGCAGCCGTCTATACGACCAATCAAGTTAAGGCCGATTGTTTAAAGTTGACCAAAGAACATTTATCAAACGGTAAAGCACAGGCTATTATCTGTAATTCAGGGAATGCGAATGCATGTGCTCCTTTTGGAAAAGAAAATGCCTTAAAGGAAGCTGTTGCCTGTGCCAAATTAACACAGTTAGATACCGAGGATGTCATTGTCGCCAGTACCGGTGTAATTGGGCAAACCTTACCGATCGAAGCTATCGAACGAGGTGCCATGCAGATTGAGCTTAAAGAAAATAATTCATTGGAAGCAGCGCAGGCTATCATGACAACAGACACTAAAACAAAAAGCTGTGCAGTTTCTTTTGAATTGGACGGAATTCGTGTTCATTTAGGCGGAATCTGCAAAGGGTCTGGCATGATTCATCCAAATATGGGAACGATGCTAGCTTTTATTACCAGTGATGTGGATATCGAATCTTCTTTGTTGGAAAAAGCGTTACAGGAAATTACTAAGAAGACTTTTAATCGAATCAGTGTGGATGGAGATACTTCCACCAATGATATGTGTGTGGTTTTGGCTAATGGCATGGCCAAAAACAAACCGATTCAAACGGAAGGTGAAGCCTTTGATACGTTTAAAAAAGCGTTACATACGGTCATGGAAAATCTGGCGATACAAATTGCCAGTGATGGAGAAGGTGCCAGCCGCTTGTTGAGCGTGACCGTGTATGATGCCCAAAGCGAAGAACAGGCCGAAAAGCTTGCCAAATCTGTTGCTTCCAGTACATTGTTTAAAGCGGCGATGTTTGGCAGTGATGCCAACTGGGGTCGTGTTCTTTGTGCCATGGGGTATTCACAGGCAGCTTTTGATCCGGAAATCGTGGATGTGACATTTGCCTCAAAATTTGGCAAGATTCAAGTATGCCAGAGTGGGAAAGCCCTGGATTTTGATGAAGAACAAGTCAAAAAAATTCTCCAGACAGATTCCGTTCAAGTTTTGATCGATCTGCATCAAGGGGATGAGGTTGTTACGTGCTGGGGTTGTGATCTGACGTATGATTATGTAAAGATAAATGGAGATTATAGAACATGAAACCAGAAACACAAGCACAAGTTTTGGTAGAGGCCTTGCCTTATATCCAAAAATATAGAGGAAAAACGATCGTTATTAAATATGGCGGAAATGCGATGATCGATGAAGCGCTGAAAATGGCGGTCATTCAGGATGTCGTGTTATTAAACATGGTCGGTGTCCATGTGGTTTTGGTTCATGGTGGAGGACCGGAAATTTCCAATTTATTGGAAAAAGTCGGTAAAGAAACACAATTTATCAATGGCCTTCGCTATACCGATGCGGAAACAATGGAATTTGTACAGATGGCCTTATGTGGAAAAGTCAATAAAGATTTAGTCTCCCTTTTAGAAAAAGCCGGCGGAAAAGCGGTCGGTCTTTCCGGATTGGATGCTTCCATATTTAAAGCTTTACGCCATACCGATATTTATCGTACGGATTATGGATATGTAGGCGATATCATCAAAGTAGATGCTTCTTTAGTGCAGGAGTTACTTGATAAAGGCTATATTCCAGTTTTAAGCAGTATTGCTTCCGGCTATGATGATGACGTAAGCTACAATATCAATGCCGATCTGGCAGCAGAAAAAATTGCCATTGCCTTAAAGGCTGAGAAGTTTATCCTGCTGACTAATGTTAGTGGTGTCATGGAGGATATAGAAGATCCGGAGAGCCTGATTTCTTCGATTCAAGTTTCAAAGGTACGATCCCTGGAAAAAGAAGGTATTATTTCCGGAGGGATGATTCCTAAAGTACAGTGTTGTGTTGAGGCAGTACGTCAGGGAATTCATTCTGCCAATATACAAGACGGACGCATCCCACATTCGATCCTCATTGAGTTATTTAGCGATCAAGGTGTGGGTACGATGTTCTATTAGGAGGCCATCATGAATTTAGAAGAGATAAAAACATTGGAAAAACAATATGTGATGCAGACCTATGCGCGCAATGACTTATTTTTGGTCAAAGGGCAAGGATGTTTGTTATATGATGATCAAGGAAGCAGCTACATCGATATGACATCCGGTATCGGTGTCAATTGCCTGGGACATAATCATCCGGCATTGGTAGAAGCATTACACGATCAAAGTCAAAAGCTTATGCACACTTCCAATCTGTATTACACTGAACCAATGGTACAGGTAGCCAAAGAGTTAGTGGAATCAACCGGAATGTCAAAAGTGTTCTTTGCCAATTCAGGAGCAGAAGCCAATGAAGGTGTCATCAAGCTGGCACGTAAATACTCCAGTGATCGCTATGGACAACATCGATATAAAGTATTAAGTCTGGTGCAGTCTTTTCATGGAAGAACGATGATGACATTAACGGCAACCGGTCAGGATAAATTTCATCAGTATTTTTATCCGTTTCCGGATGGCTTTGAATATGTTATTACCAATGATATTGAAGATTTCAAACAAAAGCTGGACGATTCTGTATGCCTTGTCTTGATGGAAATGATTCAGGGAGAAGGCGGTGTATTACCACTTGATAAAACTTTCGTGCAGGAAGTCACAAAACTTTGTCATCAAAAGGATGTACTGGTAGCTGTTGATGAAGTGCAAACCGGAATCGGTCGAACCGGAAGCTTATTCTGTTATCAACAATATGAAATTCAACCGGATATTGTTTCGATGGCTAAAGGCTTAGGCGGCGGCCTTCCGATTGGAGGCATCATGACCAATGAAAAATGTTCAACCGTCTTACAGGCCGGCATGCATGGTTCGACATTTGGTGGGAATTTAATGAGTACAAGAGCAGCTATGATGGTTTTATCGATCGTTAATCAAAAGGAATTTTTGGAAAGCGTGAAAGAAAAAGGACAGTATTTCATGGATGCCCTACAAAACATACAAAGCCCGGATATTTTAGAAGTGCGTGGTATAGGACTGATGATCGGGGTAGTTGTGGATGAAAAGAAACGAGCCGGTTTTGTCAAGAAACTTCAAAAGAAGGGTGTACTTGTCTTAACAGCAGGATCACAGGCCATTCGTCTTTTGCCACCATTGATCATTTCTAAAGAAGAACTGGATCAGGTGATTCAGGCATTTCAGGAGGTATTTTCATGAAACATTTACTTACAATGCAAGATTTGAACAAAGAAGAGATCCTTCAGATTTTGGATTTGGCCGATCAGTTAAAATATGAAAGAAAACATCAGATTCCACATCGGCATCTGGAAGGCAAAAGTGTAGGTCTGATCTTCCAAAAATCAAGTACCCGGACACGTGTTTCCTTTGAAACCGGTATTTATCAGTTGGGTGGACAGCCTTTGTTTTTGTCAAGTCGTGATTTACAGATCGGACGAGGAGAGCCGGTGCAAGATACGGCCCGTGTTCTTTCCCGGTATTTGGATATGATCATGATTCGAACCTTTGACCAAAAAGAAGTAGAAGATCTGGCAAAATATGGAAGCATCCCTGTCATCAATGGCTTGACTGATTACAGCCATCCTTGCCAGGTACTGGCTGATCTCATGACGATTCGTGAGCGTTATGGAATACTGGAAGGATTAAAAATGTGTTATATTGGTGATGGCGATAATATGGCGAATTCTTTGATCGTCGGAGGGTTGCTTGTCGGTATGAAGGTCAGTGTGGCAACACCGGTTGATTATAAACCGGATGCCAAAGTGATGGATTTTGCCAAAGACTATGCGACATTTAGCTGGACATCCGAGCCTAAAGAAGCCATCAAAGATGCGGATGTTGTGATTACCGATACCTGGGCCAGCATGGGAATGGAAGAAGAAAAGGAAATTCGCCAAAAGGCGTTTCAGGGCTATACGGTTGATGATGATTTAATGGCATTGGCCAAGCCACAAGCCATGGTTCAACATTGTTTGCCGGCTTATCGTGGTCAGGAAATCACAGAAAAAGTCTTTGAGGATCATGCCGATGAAATCTTTGAAGAAGCCGAAAATCGCTTACATGCACAAAAGGCCGTCATGGTCTTATTGATGAAGGGAGAAAAAGCTTGAAGTTAACACCAGAAGATCGAACGAATGTTCAAAACGGGAATGGTACGGTTCATTTTGAACACATTCTAACCAGTGAAGAAATGAAAGGTATGAACAAGATGTATGCCCAGGTTACATTAAAGCCTGGATGCTCTATCGGATATCATACACATATCGGAAATGGTGAGGATTATTATATCCTTAAAGGGAAAGCGCTTGTCAACGATAATCAGGAAAGAGAAGTAACGCTTTTACCGGGTGAACATTTGTATTGTCCGGATGGAAAGGGACATTCTATTTCGAATCCGGGAAGTGAAGATCTAGTCTTTATGGCATTGATCATTAATTCAAAACCACAATAAAAGAGCACGATGTGCTCTTTTATGCGTTTTTGGCAATTTGAATATATGCCTGGATCCCCTGCAATAAGATTTCTTCATCAAAATCAAAATGTGAATTGTGAAGGGGAATATTTGTTCCTGTGCCTAAAAAGAAGAAGACGCCCGGTACATATTGTTGATACCAGCTGAAGTCCTCGGAAATCATTTCATGAGTATCTAAAATCGATAGAGAATCCAGAATCGTATGTACCTTTCGTACAAGCTTTTTATCATTGAATACGACAGGATAGCCCTCACTGATGGAAAACTCGAATCTAGCTTCTTGATATGCTTTTGCACAACTATATAGCTGTTCCTTTAGATATTGGTAGATATCCTCATCTAAGGAGCGCATCGTACCTTCTAAATGACAATGATCACTGACTACATTTCGTACTGTTCCGCTTTCTATTCTTCCAAAGCGAAGTAATCGGGCATACTTTGGATCAATCTGGGATTCCATTTGATAGAGGTCTAGAAGATAACGGGCACCGATTTCCAGAGCGTCGATTCCTTCTTTATATTTGGCCGCATGACTGGTCTTTCCGAAAATATCGATGTTTACCTCACTGCTTCTTGCCATCATAGGCCCCGGGATCGTGGCAATCTGACCGGCAGGAAGAAAGGGCCAAAGGTGTGTGCCATAGATTTCTTTGACTTTATATTTTTCTAAGATACCTTGTTGACACAAAAGCTTGGCACCGCCGGGTGATTCTTCTCCGGGTTGAAAGATCAACAGTACATTACAGGAAAGCTCTTTATAAAAGGTATTGAGTTCCTGGGCAAATCCCAGCAACAAGGCCATATGGCCATCATGTCCACAAGCATGCATACATCCTTCATGTCCGCTTTTAAAAGGAACCTCTGTCATCTCTTTAACAGGAAGAGCATCCATATCACTGCGAAATGCAATCGTAATTGGCTTTTGGTTGTCAAAATAGGCTACAACAGCACTTTCAATCGGTGATTCGATCTGGCAATCCAGCCCATCTAAAGCTTGCAGGATATATTGCTTGGTCTTGGGCAGTACAAGTTCTAACTCAGGAATCTGATGAAGATCCCTTCTATATTTTCTCACTTTTTCTAACATAGAGTTATTTTATCGAAAAATTTGAAAATTTTCAAAAACTATTTACATTTTCTTTCATATTATGTATAATTCTTTCATGATAGAGGCGCAAAGACGATGAAAAAATGGAAAGCCGGCAGGCATTTGATCCATTTTGGGGGCAACTTTGCCGAACTGTTTTTTCAGGCATGAACAAACAGTGGGCCGATAAAGAATATTTATCGGACTGTCTACGGATGTAGGAGGGCTATCGCACGATTTTGATCGTACCGACAGGATAGTCTATCCTGTCTTTTTTCATAGGAGGGCTTGAGTATGGATGCCGTTTTAAAGATTGGCGGAGTTCCGGTTACCGAATTAAAAGAAAGATATGGAACACCGCTCTATGTATATGATGAAGAAAAACTGCTTCATCAATGCAGGCAATATAGTCAATATTTTAGCTGCGATGCCTTTGATACCGAAGTGCTTTATGCGTCCAAGGCATTTAGCTGTATAGAAATGCTTCGTCTAGTTAAAAATCAGGGACTCAGTGTTGATGTTGTGTCAATGGGAGAGCTGTTTACCGCATTAAAAGCCGGTATATCACCTGATCGCATCTATTTTCATGGCAACAATAAGACTTTGGAAGAGATTCAATATGCGCTGGATAATCATGTTCAAACGTTTATTGTCGACAATTTACAGGAAGCGTATTTATTGGTGGAAGAGATGAAAACAAGAGATTATGTTCTGCATGTTTTATTACGAATCAATCCTTGTATTGAAGCCCATACGCATGCTTATATTCAAACGGCCAATATAGATTCCAAATTTGGCATTCATTTAGAATCGATATCGCAAATTGTAGATCTGATCCAAACACTGAAACAATCGAATCATATTGTCTTTGATGGATTTCATGCACATATTGGATCGCAAATCTTTGAAAAAGAAGCTTTTGTCAAAGAAATCGAAACGATGTTTTCTTTAATCGATACAATGCAGAAAAAGGGTATTTTATGTTATACTTTGAATTTAGGTGGTGGCTTTGCCGTACATTATACCGATGAAGATCAACCGATTCCGATTTCCGTTTTCAGTTCTGTGATTTTGGAAACCTGTCAGAAGATGCAGGAATTGTATCATACAAACATTCAGAAAATCTTAATCGAACCGGGACGAAGTATCGTTGCCGAAGCGGGATCGACTTTATATACAGTCGGTTTTATCAAAAAGACACCACATAAAAAATATGTATTTGTAGATGGCGGTATGTCTGATAATATTCGTCCCAGCTTATATCAGGCAAAGTATGAGGCCGATATTGTCAATCATATGGATCAAAAGAGAACCGAAATAGTTTGTGTAGCCGGAAAGTGTTGTGAATCAGGAGATATCTTGATCGATTCCATTGCCTTGCCACCTTGTGACAGCGGTGATCTTTTGATGGTCTATTCGACCGGTGCTTATGGTTTCAGTATGTTTAATAACTACAATCGAAATTTACGTCCGGCCGTTGTTTTTGTCAAAGAAGGGAACAGTCGCCTGGTTGTAAAACGAGAAACGCTGCAAGAGCTTTTGAGAGGGGATGTGTGTGATGAAGATCCCGTTTAGAAAATATCATGGATGTGGAAATGATTTTATCATCGTACAGGAAGAAGAAATTTATCCGGAGCTGTTACAAGATTTGATCGTACAAAGCTGTGATCGACATACGGGGATCGGCGCCGATGGATTTATCGTTGTCCGAAAAGAACCGCTGGAGATGTTGTATTATAACCAGGATGGATCTCGGGCACCGATGTGTGGAAACGGGATACGCTGTTTTTCACAGTTCTGTATTGATGAAGGCATCGTTCATAAAAAAGAGTTTGTGGTAACAACATTGGCTGGTGATAAGATCATTCGTGTTTTAGATGATCAGACCTTTCAGGTGAATATGTCCAAGCCCGAGTTTGATGATCTAAGCCTTACCGGTACCTCGAAAAGAATCTGGGATGACTTGTACACCATTGAAGATCGGCACTACCGATTACATACACTTTTTCAAAGTACGATCCATACAGTTGTCTTTGTCGATGAATTGAATGAAGAGTGGATGCGAAAGGATGGAAAGATCATTTGTGAAGATCCGATGTTTTCATTACAAACCAATGTCAATTTTGTCCAGTGTATCGATCCAACTCATATACAGATGCAGACCTATGAGCGAGGATGCGGCATGACGTTAGCGTGTGGAACAGGGGCCTGCGCCAGTGTGGTTTGTGCTTATCAATTAGGCAAATGTAAAGATAGTGTGGAAGTCCTGCTTCCGAAAGGGCGTTTAAAAATTCATATTGATACAAACGGGGATGTATATATGACAGGAAATGCACAGTGCATTGCGAAAGGAGAATATGTCTATGAAACCAATTAAGGGTAGTATTGTGGCGATGGTCACACCGTTTAAAGAAGATGAAAGCGTTGATTTTAAACGATTGGAACAAACAATCGAATATCAGATCAAAAATGGTACGGATGGCATTCTGGTTTTGGGCACGACCGGAGAAAGTACGACCATGACGCATGAAGAAGATGATGAGGTGGCTCTTTTTACCATTGAAAAGGTCAATGGAAGAATTCCGGTTATCGTCGGAGCCGGTTCCAACAGCACACAGACACAGTTAGAAAAAAGTATCAAATATTCAAAGATGGGAGCCGATGCGTTATTGTTGATTTCTCCCTACTACAACAAGGCAAACACACAAGGGATGATTCGACATTTTACTGTTTGCGCGGATGCGGTCGATTGTCCGGTCATCCTCTATAACATTCCGGGAAGAACCGGTTGTTCGATTTCCGAAGAAGTTGTCAAAGTATTAAGTAAGCATCCAAATATTTGCGGAATTAAAGAAGCCAGTGGAAATATTTCTTATGCGACTTCAATCGCTCGTTATCTAAGTGATGATTTTGCGATGTATTCCGGCAATGACGATATGATCACCAGCTTACTATCTATTGGTGCCAGTGGAGTCATCAGTGTTTTAAGTAACATTTTGCCTAAACAGACACACGATATGGTTTCTTTGTTCCATGAAGGAAAAGTCAAAGAAAGTCTGCAGCTGCAGTTAAAGTATCTGGATGTCATTCATGCCTTATTCTGTGAAGTCAATCCGATTCCGGTCAAAGAGGCGATGCGTTTAATGAATATGTCGGTGGGCGGTTATCGTTTGCCGCTTTGTGAAATGGCGCCGGAAAACCAGAAACGTTTACACAAGGCACTTAAGGAGGCTGGTTTATGCGAGTAGCCATTATTGGAAAAGGAAAGATGGGAACTTTATTGGCACAAACAGCCCAAGCTAAAGGAATGCAGGTAGTCGGACTCTTTGATATTACCGATAAGGAAATTTTATTGAGCCAAACGGTCGATCTGGTGATTGATTTCAGTCATCGTGATAATTTAGATTGGGTCATTGACTATGTGCAGAAAACACATGCTGCCCTGGTTTATGGTACGACTGGTTTAAACGATGAAGATAAAGAAAAACTAAAAGCAGCATCCAAACAAAATGTGGTTTTCTACTCTGCCAATTATTCTATTGGGATTGCGGTTTTGACCAAGGTAATCAAAGAAATCACGCCGCTTTTAGAAGCTGATTTTGATATGGAGATTATTGAAAAACACCACAATCAAAAAAAAGATGCTCCAAGTGGGACTGCCTTACAGCTTTTAGAGGCAATCGATCCACAAAATGCTTATACACATCAGTTTGGTCGCGTTGGGATGGTAGGTGCCCGTCAAAAAGAAATTGGTATTCATGCGGTTCGTGGAGGAACTTTAGCCGGTGAACACTCTGTTTTATATTTAGGGCAGGATGAAGTGTTGGAGTTTACCCACCAGGCAACCAGCCGTCAAATTTTTGTCAATGGTGTTATCAAAGCAGCTATGTATGTATCAGATAAAAAAGCAGGCTGGTACACGATGGAAGATATGATGAAAGGATAGAAGTATGGAAGCGCAGGAAATTATTGATTTTATACACAATGCCGAAAAGAAAACACCAGTCAAAGTAATCTTTAACAGTGATAAAGATATTTACTGGAACAATTGTAGAGTCTTTGGCAATATCGTTTACGGAGATTGGAAAGATATTAAACCCGTTTTGGGCTCGTATCCGGAACTGGACTATGTGATTGAAAACGATTGTCACAACAGTGCTGTTCCTTTGTTGGATTTAAAGAACATACAAGCTAGAATTGAACCCGGGGCTATTATTCGTGATCAGGTAGAAATTGGAAACAATGCGGTTATTATGATGGGGGCCATCATCAATATTGGAGCTGTAATTGGTGACAATACAATGATCGATATGGGCGCTGTACTTGGCGGTCGAGCTACGGTTGGAAAGAATTGTCATATCGGAGCCGGAGCTGTGTTGGCCGGTGTTGTCGAACCAGCCAGTGCTACACCGGTTATCGTTGATGACGATGTATTGATCGGTGCCAATGCGGTTGTGATCGAAGGCGTACATATCGGGAAAGGTTCAGTAGTGGCAGCCGGTGCTGTTGTCATAGAAGATGTACCGGAAAATGTGGTCGTAGCCGGAACTCCAGCCAGAGTCATCAAACAAAAGGATCAAAAGGCAACCGATAAAACCGCTTTAGTACAAGCATTACGATCCTTATAATAGAACACAAAACAGTCAATCATGGCTGTTTTTTTCTTATGGATAAAAGAGATTTCTGAAAAATCATAGATTAAAATCTTAAAGTTTTTTAGAACACTTTTATTCCATGTTTTCGCTCTATAAAATTTATTAAGAAAAAAGTAAGTGAGTTTTATAAATTAGTTCTCACTTACTTTTTTTATAACTTTTTTTCATACCTTTTTGGTTGTTTTTACGTAATTAATATTAGAAATAAGGAGGATATTCAAAATGGTAGAAAATTATGAACTGGAACATGTGATCCAGAAACAGAAACGTCTGTATGACGAGCAGTGTAAGAAAATCCTATCGTTTAAACCGATATTGGCTTATCTTTTTCAGTGCTGTCTGGAAGAATGTAAGGATATGAGCCTGGAAGAGATACAGGATCTGCTGGATGAAGAACAACCCCATGAAAAGATGATCAGCCGAAACGTGGAAGATCAAAGTGTGGCCGGAAGCATGGTACGTTATGACCTGTTGTATAAGGTTCGAAATCCTTTGAACAATCAATTTTTGTGGATCAATATTGAGCCACAGGGAATGGATCCCGGTGCCTATGATCTGTTTCATCGAGCCTTTTACTATGGTGCAAGAATGGTGGGACGACAAAGAAATGATCCGGAAGGTTTCAGGGAAGATGACTTTGACAACATACAAAAAATAATTACTCTTTGGATTTGTTTACAACATGCGAAATATAAAAATGATACGATCAATAAGTATGTGCTTGAAGAAAAGTGCATACTGGGACAGTTGAAACACTCTAAAGATTTTTATGACTTGATAGAGATACAGGTGATGTATCCCCGGCAATACCAGTGATGAAAAGACGATGGAAGAGATACTGGATGGCGAAAAGAATGTGATGGAGTATCTCAAGCTTTTGTTTATATCGAAAAGAGAATATGAGCAAAGAAAAGAAATCCTATTGAAAAAGTATGGTAATATTGAAAAAGGAAGTAGAAAGTGAGATGAGAAGGATGTGTACATTTAGCGATGCGGTATGGGAAAGAGGAAAAAATGAAGGAATCTTGTCAAATTCGATAAAGAATATACAAAATTTAATTCAAAATCATGTTGTCTCAAGCATTGAAGAAGCTATGGACTTATTAGGGGTAGAAGCTTCATTAAGACCAAGTATTCTACAATCGATACAGATACATTAGAAATCAATATAGCATATATCATTTAGAAAATGGGTATTATTAAAGAATAGAGGGTCACGATATTTTGACTCTCTGTTTTTGGCTTAAATGATATATTTTTGGGGTTATTGTAATTAATATTTCAACAGTTAAAAAGTTTTAGTAAAAGGAATACACGATGTTGGATTTTAAGAAAGATGTGCTCAATTAGAATGAATATCTTTTTGTATATTTTGTGAAACTCGCATTCTTGTCATTCTAATGACTTCCACTTTCTTTTGGTCTTTGCTTAGTGTATAATTCTATTGAATTGAATTATTGGGGAGATCATCTATGTATAAACGTGTATTATTAAAGCTAAGCGGGGAGGCTTTATCCGGTCATGGACAATCCTTAGATCCGGAAGTGCTTAAAAATCTCGCAAAAGAATTAAAAGAAGTACAGAGCCTAGGTGTTGAACTGGCCATTGTTGTTGGTGGTGGAAACTTTATCCGCGGTAAAATGATGGCAGACTTAGGTATGGATCGAGTACAGGCTGATTACATGGGCATGTTAGGAACCGTGATCAACGCGTTAGCCGTTCAAAATGCTTTAGAGCAGGAAGGTGTACAGACAAGAGTACAAACTGCTGTGGAAATGCAGAAAGTGGCAGAACCGTTCATTTTACGTCGTGCCATTCGTCATTTGGAAAAAGGACGTATCGTGATTTTCGGCGCTGGTACCGGTTCACCGTATTTTTCAACGGATACGACAGCTGCACTTCGTGCCAGTGAAATTGATGCCGATGTCATCTTGATGGCTAAAAATGGCGTGGATGGAGTCTATGATTGCGATCCGAAGAAGAATCCGGAAGCTAAGCGTTTTGATACGTTGAACTACCTTGATGTACTTAATAAAGGATTACAGGTCATGGATTCAACGGCAATCAGTATGTGTATGGATAATGATATTGATCTGGTCGTATTTAATATGAACGAACCAGGAAATATAATGAACGCGGTGACTCAGAAAGTATCGGGAACCGTTGTTACAAAAAAGAAATAGGAGTAGTTTATGAGTGATTATTTAGAAAATGCAGAAGTGAAAATGATGTCCGCTATTGAAAATCTAGAATCGAATCTTCGTACGATTCGTACCGGACGTGCCAGTGCGCAGATGTTGGATCGTGTACAGGTGGATTATTACGGATCACCAACACCGATCAACCAGATGGCACAGATTCAGGTCGTAGAAGGAACACAGCTTGTGATTCGTCCATACGATCGTCAGATCATCAAAGGGATTTCCAGTGCCATTCAGGCAGCTAACTTAGGATTAAACCCGCAGGCAGAAGCAGACTGTATTCGTATTCAGGTGCCGGCTTTAACAGAAGATCGTCGTAAAGAACTGGCCAAAGAAGCACAAAAATATGGAGAAGAGGCAAAGGTTGCGATTCGTAACATTCGTCGTGATACAAACGATTTGATCAAGAAAGATAAAGAAGAAACGGAAGATGATCGTAAGGCGAATTTGGAGGAATCTCAAAAATTAACCGATCGTTTTGTCAAAGATATTGAAAAAATCGTTGATGAAAAGAAAAAAGAAATTTTAAACGTGTAATAAGATTGCCCAATGTGCATTGGGCAAATTTTTTTAGGAGGGTTCGATATGAGTTTTCCCAAAACGATTGCCATCATCATGGATGGAAATGGTCGTTGGGCCAAGGCAAAGGGCTTGCCTAGAACGGCAGGGCATAAACAAGGAGCTGATACGATTCGTACTGTAGCATTACATGCGAATAAAATCGGTGTTGAAAAACTGATCTTATATGCGTTTTCAACGGAAAACTGGAAACGTCCTGAGGAAGAAGTCAGCTATCTTTGTAAATTGCCGGGAATTTTCTTTAATCGTTTTATAAAGGATCTGATGATCAATAACATACGAGTTACTTTTGTCGGAGAATTGGAACGCTTCCCAGTTGAAACGCAGAAAGTGATTTTAAAAGCCGTAAATCAGACAAAGGAAAATACGGGACTGGAGCTTTGTATTGCGATCAATTATGGTTCTCGTCGTGAGATTCTTTTGGCAGTGCAGAAATATACACAGGATGTTTTGGAGCAGAAACGAGCAAATGATTTGACAGAAGAAGAGTTTGCGCAATATTTGATGGTTCCGGAAGAGATTGATCTTTTGATTCGTACCAGTGGGGAATTGCGAATCTCAAACTTTTTGTTGTGGCAGATTGCTTATTCGGAATTGATTTTTACATCGGTTGCCTGGCCCGATTTTGATGAAAAGGCACTGGATGACTGCATTCGCAAATTTGCATCCAGAGATCGCCGTTTTGGAGGATTGACCTCATGAAAACGCGCATCGTTACAGCAATATTGATCATATTAGTTTGTATCTTTCCGGTAGCATCGGGTGGAATTCCTCTGGAAATTTTAGCGTTATTGATTTTGGCAGGAAGTCTTTACGAATGGCTTTCTACACAAACTGAATTTCGCAAATGGCCTTTATTTGTACCTGTTAGTCTATTAGTATTGACGATTGCTTCGCGTTTTATTCCGCAATCGTACCAGTTTTCGTATTGGATCTTGTGCCTGGTGTATCTTTGGGGACTGCCTATCTTTTTGGAATCTTATACGATTGGTAATGCGTTTGTCGCTATTTCATTCTTTGTGATCTTTTCGTTGATCTATCAATGTATTGGACTCCTTCAGGAAAATCATTTATACTTAATCACAATCGTATTTGCCACGTATGGCAGTGATACGGGAGCCTGGTTTTTTGGCCGACGCTATGGCAGACATAAGATGAACCCGCGTATATCTCCTAAAAAAAGCTGGGAAGGCTTTGTAGGCGGTATTATCAGTGGATTTATTATAGGATGGATTCCTACCTTCTTCTTTTTAGATCAAGTTTCAGTGGTTTTAGTATTCTTATTATGTCTTTTATGCCCTGTTGTTGCGGAATTCGGAGATCTTTGTTTTAGTGCCATCAAGCGCTTTTATCATATCAAAGATTTTTCGAAGTTGTTGCCAGGTCATGGCGGCATACTCGATCGAGTAGATTCTTTATTGATGAATGTACTTTTATTTGGTGTGCTCACTTCAACGTTCTTTATGTAGGAGGAATGAAATGCAGTTTGTTATTGGGTTGATTGCCTTTTTCTTTATGTTGAGCGTGATCGTGCTCATTCATGAACTCGGTCATTTTATGGTTGCCAGACATTTTGGTGTCTTTTGTAAAGAGTTTTCTATCGGTATGGGACCTTTGTTGTATGCCAGACAAGGTAAGGAAACACAGTTTTCCATTCGTGCCATTCCTTTTGGTGGTTATGTAATGATGGCCGGTGAAGAAGATGGATCACAGGACGAGGAAGATGACTGGTTAAAAAATGTACCGGATGAAAAGCGTTTAAATCATAAACCACGTTGGCAGCAGATTTTAGTTATGGTAGCCGGCGTTTGTATGAATGTAGTTTTGGCATGGGTTTTATTTGTCGGGTTATCCATGACACAAGGATATGTGGTAGAAGAACCTATTGCACAAGTTTATGAAGTTGTAGAAGGTTCACCGGCACAGGAAGCCGGACTACAGCCAGGCGATACGATCGTTAAAGCGGCGGATGGCGAAGATACCATTGAACCAGAAACGCAATATGATTTTTTAGAATGGCTGCAGTATCACCATGGAAATCTGGAACTGAGTGTAAAACGCGATGATCAAACTCTAACTGTGCCTATTACACCACAGCTGGACGAAGAATCCAATACTTATACTTTAGGTTATGTGGTACAGGCATATGCACAACCGATTCCCTGGTATCAGGGTTTCTATTATGGTACGCTGGATATGTTGGATTCCAGTACCGCCATATTCAGTGCTTTAGCGCATCTGATTCAAGGAGAAGGCTTACAGAATTTATCCGGGCCGGTTGGTATTGCCCAAGTCACAACACAGGCTACTTCAATGGGATTACGCTCGTATTTAAGTCTGTTTGCATTGATTTCATTAAACATCGGTATCTTTAATATCTTACCGATTCCGGCAATGGATGGTGGACGTATTTTGATCTTACTTTTAGAAAAGCTGTTTAGAAGAAAGATCAACACAAAAATCGTAGAAAATATCATTGTCGCCAGCTTTGTGTTATTGATCGGATTATTTGTTTTTGCGACATATAACGATATCATTCGCTTATTTTAGGGACTTCATGTCCCTTTTTTTATGGGATAGAAAAAGACACCGTTAGGTGCCTAAATCATAAAATAGAGAATCGCAATCAAGTGGCAGATAGATGCCAGAATGATAAAAATGTGCCATACGAAGTGATTGAACTTTCTTTGTGGATGTCCGTAAAAATAAGTTCCGATCGTATAAAGTATGCCGCCAGCTAAGATTAATAAGAAGAATGGCAGGGAACACTTTTGTATCAATGCCGGTAAGATAAAGATTGCCATCCATCCCATCGTCATATAGATCGTCATCGACAATACTTTGTGATTGGTATTGGAGATGGATTTTAAAAGCACACCGGCGATAACCATGAGCCATTCGATAGCTAAGACCGTATATCCAATCCAGTTATTCATCAAGCTTAAACATACCGGTGTATAGGTTCCGGCAATGGCCAAAAGAATCATAATGTGATCTAATTTTCGAAAAACTAGTTTATGAGTCGTATCATGTGGCATGCTGTGATAAAGACAGGAGCCTAAAAACATAAAGATCATGCAAATTATGAATATGGAAATACCTGTGGCATGCAAAGCGCCTGCCTGCAGATAAGCGCGTATGGCGTAATAAGGTAATGCGAATAATAAGAGCAGGGCCATGACCCCATGACTGACTGAATTGCCCACTTCTTCGCCAAAAGAAAGTGGGAATACATTTTTCATGCTTTCTTTCATTTTCTTTTTCATACCCACTATTTTAAAAAGGTTAGTGTTAAAATTCAAGGGAAAGATTGTCGATTTTTAGGGTGCTTTTTGATACAATGTTAAAGTTAGGATGAAGGTGAGTTATGTTTTTAAAGCGGATTGAGATACAAGGATTCAAAAGTTTTGCGGATAAAACGATATTACAATTTGATCATAATATAACCGGTATCGTAGGGCCAAACGGCTGTGGGAAGAGTAATGTCAACGATGCGATACGCTGGGTATTGGGAGAGCAGAGTACCAAAAGTCTTCGTTCCGGTA
Source organism: Faecalicoccus sp. LCP19S3_E2 (assembly GCF_052121255.1). Lineage (NCBI taxonomy): Bacteria > Bacillati > Bacillota > Erysipelotrichia > Erysipelotrichales > Erysipelotrichaceae > Faecalicoccus > Faecalicoccus sp. LCP19S3_E2. Next base: position 37,266 of record NZ_JBQKEP010000011.1, read on the forward strand.
CCAGTATGACCGATATCATTTTCAGTGGAAGTGAATATCGCAAACCGGTTAATATGGCAAAGGTAACACTGGTTTTTGATAATACGACCAAGGTGTTCGACTCGCCTTTTGAAGAAATCGAGATCACAAGACAATTGCAGCGTTCAACCAATGAAGCAAGCTATTTTATCAATAAAACGCCTTGTCGTTTGAAAGACATCAATGATCTGGTGATGGATACGGGTTTAGGGCGAGATTCTTTAAGTATCATTACGCAGGGAAATATCAGTTCATTTGCCGATGCCAAACCGGAAGAAAGACGATCGTTGTTTGAAGAAGCTGCCGGGGTTGCCAAATATAAAAAGCGTAAAAAAGTTTCTTTGCAGAAGCTGGAAAAAACTAAGGAGAACTTAGATCGCTTACAAGATATTTTAGATGAACTGGAACATCAGTTAGGACCTTTGGAAAAGCAGGCAAAAAAGGCTAAGCAGTACAAAACGTATAAAGAGGAATTGTCTTCCATTGAAATCAGCGTGTTAGTCGAAGAAATTGAAGCCTTAAATGAAGAAATCGAAACGATCAAAAATACATTATTTGAAAATAATACGATTCATGTATCCAAGGAAGCCAGCTTGGATCAGCAGGAAATTGATATACAGGAATTACGAAAGGAAATGCATGCCCTGGATCGTCAGATCAATGATCTACAGGGAGAATACACCAAAGCGATGGAAGAAAGCTATCAGCTTGAAAAACGCAAGGTCGAGCTGGATGAAAAACGAAAATATCGTTTACGTCAGGCGGATGCGTTAGAGAGAAAAGATGAGCTTTCACAAATGGTGCAGGAAGCCCGCTTTGAGTTTGAAGATCGTAAAAATCGTCTGCAGCGATTACAGGCAGAATTAGAACTTCATACTAAGAGCTTAAATATGCTGAAACAAAAATTGGGTGAGATCATCCAGCAGAATGTGGAAGAGCAACAAGTTCTTCAACAGCTAAAAAACCGCCAACAAGTCCTGGAAAACATGATTCGTCAGCCTTTTACGCATCAACAAGGTGTTAAAGCGGTCTTATCCGCACGACATTCATTATCCGGGATCTTAGGTGTTGTCAGTGAATTGTTGATTGCACAGGACGATCGAGCCAATGCGATCAGTTCGGCTCTGCAAGCCAGTATTTATCATATCGTTACCAAAGATGAAGCCAGTGCCAGAGAGGCTATTGGGTACTTGAAACGAAATCGCAGTGGTCGTGCCACCTTTTTGCCATTGGATATCATGCGTCCTCGTTATCCATCCAAAGAGCAGAAAGTCATTGCTTCGCAATCCAAAGGGTATTTAGGCTGGGCTAACGAAAGTGTTGAGTGTAAGGAAATTTTTAATGATCTAAGAGATCGTTTGTTGGGAAATGTATTGATCATCGATAATCTGGTTAATGCCAATGAATGTGCCAAACGATTACGTTATCAAGTCAAGATCGTGACCTTAGATGGAGATATCGTTCATGCCGGTGGTAGTATGACCGGAGGGGCCAATCGTCACCAAAGCACACCGGTGACGGCACAACATGAACTGAACCGCTTAAAAGAGCAGATTGAAGGACAGAAGATCAAAGTGGCTCATATTTCGGAAGAAAACCGTTTGATTGAAAGTAAGATGGATAATGAAACGGATACTTGTATGCAGCTGCAGATTGAAGTCGCAAAGCTGGAAAATATTTTTCAGACGAAAAAGGAAAAATATGAATCTTTGCAGGCGGAATATAATGAGCTGGTTCCACAGGAAACCACACAGGATCTGCAGGAAGATGATATCGTTGTTTTGATGTCAAAAATGCATGCCCGCATTGATGAGATCACTTCGTCGATTTCTTCTTTGCGAAAACGCCGCTACGATAAAGGAAGCATGGTGGAGCAGCTGGAAAATCAGATGCGTATGACAAGGCGTGAAATGAATGCCCTGCAGGCGGAGATTCATGATGCGGAGCTGCAGCAGGCTAAAAAACAGGCGTATTTGGAAAGCGCGTTAAATCGTTTGAATGCGGACTATCAGATGACTTACGAATATGCTTGTGAACAGCGCAAGGAAATCGATATCGAGAAAGCAAAAGATCGCGTCGTAGAACTTCGCCAGGCCATCAATCGTCTGGGGAATGTGAATTTAGATGCGCCGCAACAATATTCGGAAATCAAGGAACGTTTTGATTTTATGCAGGGTCAAAAAGCAGACCTGGAACAAGCCTCTGCCCAGATTTTACAGGCCATTGATGAAATGGATGAAACGATGAAGATACAGTTTACGGAAATGTTCCACAAGATCAATAAGGAGCTGGATGGTATCTTTAAAGCAATGTTTGGCGGTGGGAAGGCTCGCTTATCCATGGTCGATCCCCAGGATGTGTTGAATACGGGAATCGAAATCGATGTACAGCCTCCGGGAAAGATGGTCAAAAACCTACAGTCTTTTTCCGGTGGTGAAAAAGCGTTGATTGCGATCAGTGTCTTATTTGCCATTTTGCAGGCAAGAACGATGCCTTTGTGTATTTTCGATGAAGTTGAAGCGGCTCTTGACCAGGCCAATGTCGAACGTTTTGCGAAATATTTATCACATTTCAGCGATCGTTCACAGTTTATCGTTGTAACACATCGTCCGGGAACGATGGAACAATGTGAAATGTTGTATGGGATTACGATGCAAAAAGACGGTGTTTCTAAATTATTAAAGGTACAGCTCAAAGATGCGGTACATATCCTGGAAAAGGAGGAAAATTAGAATGGCATTTTTTCAATCCATCAAAGAAGCCTTTGTCAAAAATAAAGATAAGGATAAATACTTATCCGGTTTAGGAAGATCACGTAAAAGCTTTGGAGATCGACTACGTGCCTTGTCCAACAGCTTTAATGGTGTTAATGATGAGTTACTGGAACAAATCATGATCATTCTATTGGAAAGTGATGTTGGTATTCATACGGCACAAAAGATTGTGGATCAGTTTGAGGAGAGCGCTTCTCATATTCGCGATTATGATTCTATGGAAGATTATTTTATCAGCATCCTACATGATTTTTATGATCAGGAAAGCGATGAAGATATTCAGTATAATGAGAATGGACCTACGGTAATTTTTATGGTGGGTGTCAATGGTTCAGGAAAAACGACCAGCTCGGCTAAGCTGATCAAATATTACCAGGATCAAAATCTTTCCGTTGCAGTGGCAGCAGCTGATACATTTCGTGCCGGTGCGGTCGATCAGATAGCCACATGGGCCGATCGATTAGGAGTTCCGTGTATTAAAGGGAAACCAAATCAAGATCCCAGCTCTGTTTTGGTCGATTCATGTCGCTACGCTAAAGAACATCAAATTGATATCTTGTTGGCGGATACGGCCGGTCGTTTACAGACTAAAACCAATCTGATGAAAGAATTAAGCAAGATGGTTCGTGTCTGTGATCGTGAAATCGAAGGAGCGCCACATGAAGTATGGCTGGTACTGGATGCGACCACCGGTCAAAATGGTATTTCACAAGCCAGGGAGTTTTTGGAGGCGACTTCAGTATCCGGTATTATCCTGACCAAAATGGATGGTACCGCAAAAGGTGGGGTCGTATTGGCCATTCGCGACAGTCTGCATATTCCGGTACGCTTCTTAGGTTTAGGTGAAAAGCCGGAGGATTTAAAACCGTTTGAGATCAACAGTTACTTAATGGGTATCACAAAAGGACTGGAATCGGATGAATAGATTAGAATCCAATGTATTATTTGATATTTACGGTGATTTGCTGACAAAGCGTCAAAAAGAGATTTGTTCGCTGTATTTTGAAGAAGATTTTTCTTACACAGAAATCAGTGAGGCCCTGGAAATATCCAGAGCCGCTGTGCAGGACAGTTTAAAAAAATCGATGCAGCAGCTACATAAATACGAAGACATCATTCAATATGTATCAAAAAGAAAACGTATTGTTTCTCTTTTAAAAGATTTGGATGATGATAAGATAAAAGAGGAAATATTGAGCATATTATAGGAGGTAATAAAACATGCCAATCGTAATGAGTGTCAATGCCGGAAGCAGTTCATTGAAGTTTCAGGTATTCCAAATGCCGGAAGAAAAAGTATTAGCGCAGGGAAACATTGAAAGAATCGGATTAAACGATTCCATTGTAGGAATGAAGTTTAACGATCAGAAAGTCGAAGAAGTCTTAGATATCCCGGATCATGGGGTAGCTGTTTCCAAGCTTATGGAAGTTTTGATCAAGTATCACATTGTAGAAAGCTTGGAAGATATCAAGGCTATTGGTCATCGTATGGTTCATGGTGGAGAATACTATGATCATTCCGTACCGGAAAGTAAAGAAGCCGAAGATAAGATCGATGAATTAAAGGTGCTTGCGCCTTTGCACAACCCGGCTGGTTTACTAGGGTATCGTTCTTTTAAGAAGGCTTTGCCGGAATGTAAGCATACCTTTGTCTTTGATACAGCCTTCCATCAAAGCATGCCGGAAGAAAACTATATCTATCCGATTCCTTATGAATATTATGAAAAAGATGAAATTCGCCGTTATGGAATGCATGGTACCAGTCACCTGTATTTAACACATCGATTGGCAGAAATTTTGGATAAACCAGTGGAAGATATGAACATCATCACATGTCATTTAGGAAACGGTGCCAGTATTACGGCTGTCAAAAACGGTAAGTCCTTTAAAACCAGTATGGGATTTACACCGCTTTCCGGTGTCATGATGGGAACGCGTTGTGGTGATATCGATCCTGCCATCATCATGTTTTTGGAAAAGAAATATGGTTATACACCAGATGAAATGGATACGATCTTAAATAAAAAATCCGGAATGCTTGGTGTATCAGGTATCAGCAGTGACGGACGTGATGTAGAAGCCGCTGCCGAAGCCGGAAACAAAAGAGCAATCCTGACACAGAAAATCTATGTCAATTCCATCGTTGAAACTGTCAGTGGTTACTATGGTTTGATGGGTGGTGCGGATGCGATCGTCTTTGCCGGCGGTATCGGTGAAAATGACTTTGTGATGCGTCAAAAAATCTGCGATCGTTTGTCTGTTTTAGGCGTTAAGGTGCCGGAAGGCTTAAATATGGGTGTTCGCGGTATTGAAAAGAAATTAAGCAGTGATGATTCTAAGATCAGCGTATGGCTGATTCCAACCAATGAAGAACTTGTGATGGCAAGAGATGCTTATGCCAACCTTTGCGATGAAAAATAAGATCTTCTCATTGATCGAACAATACGATTCCATCATTTTGTTTCGTCATGTCCTGCCGGATATGGATGCCTTGGGCAGCCAGTTTGGTTTGGCTTATTGGCTTAAAAAAACTTATCCGCAAAAACAGATTTATGTCACCGGAAGCGCGAATGCCTTATCGAAGGAACTTCAGCTTTCTTTTGATACCATTGCGGATGATACTTATGCAAGATCGCTTGGAATCTTGTTGGATGCTTCAACAGCCAACCGGATAGATGATGAAAACTACAAGCTTTGTGATTTTACGATTCGCATTGATCATCATATAAAGACCGAAAGCTTTTGTGATTTGGAATGGATCGATGAAAAGGCCAGTGCGACCTGTGAAATGTTAGGATTGCTGCTGATGGAAAAAGATTGTTCGAAAGAGGCGGCGCAGATGTTGTATCAGGGACTGGTTGCCGATAATGTTCGATTTACGACCACCAGCGTGCGCAGGGAAACTTTTCAGGCAGCAGGCTTCTTATTTGAGAAGGGCGCCGATGTAGTACAGGCCGATCGTATCAATTTTTCCAGTACGCTGGAAGACTTTCAGTATGAAACGATGATTCGCAACAAGGCCAAAGTATCACAAAAATGTATGACGGCAATTATGGAAACGGCAGAGTATTTACCGCTCATGAAAACCTTTGCGAAAGCCAAAGAAAAGGTCTATGCGCTAAGCGGTGTTTCTTCAATTGAAATATGGGCTTTGTTTACGCGTATGGAAGATGGTGTGCACTACAGCGCATCTTTACGCTCCAAAACGATCGATATTCGCGATATTGCCCAGGCCTATCATGGCGGTGGTCATGCCTGTGCCTGCGGTATTAAAAATCTGACCATTAAGCAGGTTCATGAAATTATCGATCAGCTTGCGATACGAAGTACAATGTAAAGTGTTCAGTTCATTTGAACACTTTTTTCATTTCCTGTACAATGAAAAAAAAGAAAGGAGGTTCTTCTATGGTTCATTTACATGCCCGCAGTTGTTACAGCCTTTTAGAATCCAGTCTGCGTGTGGAAAGACTGGTTGATCAAAGTGCGGCGTTGGGATATCGACATGTGGCATTAACGGATAAAGATGCGATGTTTGCCACGATGAAGTTTTATAAATATGCTTTATCAAAAAATATACATCCCATTCTTGGACTGGAGCTGGATGTACAGATGAAACAGGGACCTTCTACTTTTATCCTGCTTGCGAAAAATGATCGCGGTCTGCAGAATTTGTATGCGCTATCGACACAGAGAATGCAGATACAGAATACTGTAACCTTTGAAGAATTATGTAAGCGAAGTGCAGATTGTGTCGTAATTTCCTGCGGCATACAAGATCATGACATCCTCAATGGCTGGATCTTACATGATGATACAGAAAAGCTGAAAGAGTATTTTATAACGTGTAAAAACAGTTTCCCTTGTTTTTATGCCGGTATTGCCTGTAATGATTCCGGTTTTTGGCGAGCCAAAAATATCGAATTAAAAAAATTGGTTCGATCATTATCCATCCCGACTTGTGCTTTATCGTATATTCTTTATGAAAAAAAAGAAGATGTCAAACAGCTGCGTATCTTAAAAGCTATTCAAAAACAGGCACGCATACATGATCAAAACTTAAATGTTTTAAACGATCGTTATATTCGCTCCATGAAGGAGATGGAATCATTATATGATTCGGAGGATCTTCAAAAAACCGAAGAAATTGCCAAGATGTGCAATGTGCAGATGGCTATGGAAAAAAGCCATTTACCGGTCTTTCAAAATAAATTAGGCATTGACTCGTCTTCTTTTTTGATCAAGCTGTGTAAGGCCGGACTACAAAAGAGACTGCATAAAAAAGAGAATGAAGTCTATACAAAACGACTGGAATATGAATTATCTGTGATTACACGGATGGGCTTTACTAACTATTTTTTGATCGTCTATGATTTTATTCGTTTTGCCCGCACAAAGGGCATTTATGTCGGACCGGGGCGAGGCAGTGCAGCCGGTTCTCTGGTTGCATATTGTTTAGGAATCACGCACATCGACCCCATTCAGAATCATTTATTGTTTGAACGTTTTTTAAATCCCGATCGTGTTTCTATGCCGGATATTGATACCGATTTTCCCGATGATCGTCGCGATGAGGTCATTGAATATGTCAAAAACTTGTACGGTGAGCAGCATGTCTGTCATATTGTGACATTCAACACATTAAAGGCAAAACAGGTCTTACGAGATGTAGGTCGGGTGTATTCAATTTCTTCTTCCAAAATTGATTCCTTGACCAAATTAATTCGAAACGTACCCAATATGACGCTGCGACAGGCCTATCAGGAAAATACAAAGTTTCAATCTTTAGTTCAAAAAGATGATCTTTTAAAAGAATTGTATTATAACTGTCTGGCTTTAGAAGGCTTGCCACGCCATATTTCCTTACATGCCGCCGGTATTGTTTTAAGCGATCAGCCGATTACTAATGTATGTCCTAAAGTACAGGTGGATGCGGATAATCAGGCTACCCAGTTTACTATGGAATATCTGGAAGAACTGGGCTTGATCAAAATGGATTTTCTGGGCTTAAGAAATTTGACAACGATTGATCAAATCGTTAAACAAATTCAAAAAAAGACACACCAGCCTTTTGATATCTTAAAGATTCTATTAAACGATCAAAGAACGTATCAGTTATTGGCAAGAGCCGATACCCTGGGTGTTTTTCAGTTGGAGAGTTCAGGCATTCAAAGTTTGCTTAGAAAAATGAAGCCATCACGGTTTGAAGATATCTGTGCGGTACTGGCCTTATATCGTCCAAGTGCCATGCATAATATTGATCTATATATTGCGCGTAAAGAAGACCCTCGAAAGATCGAATATCCTCATCCTTTGACCAAGCCGATCTTGGAGGAAACCTATGGCATCATGATCTATCAGGAGCAGGTCATGCAGATCGCAAGAGCGATTGGTAATTTAAGTCTGGCACAGGCCGATTCTTTGCGTAAGGCGATGTCTAAGAAAAATCATGAACAGATAGAAAGTTATAAGGAGTTATTCATTCAAGGTGCTTTGCAGCATCAATGTACGTTTAAACAGGCCAATGGCTTGTTTGATACCATGGCCCAGTTTGCCAGCTATGGCTTTAATAAATCACACAGCTATGCCTATGCTCTGATTGCCTATCAAATGGCGTATTTAAAGGCTAATTATCCTTTATATTTTTATCAGTGTTTATTAGACAGTGTGATTGGTTCGGAAACAAAAACCAATCAGTATCGGCAGGAATGTATGCATCGACATGTTAAGATCTTATGTGTGGATGTCAATGCTTCACAGGATCATTATCATATTGAAAATCAGGCATTGCGTATGCCGCTGCAGGTATTAAAAGGAATCGGACAATCTATTTATCCGATCATCTTAAAAGAGCGTCAGAATGGAGTGTATAAAGATTATATTGATTTTGTCGTTCGATGCAATGCCAGAAAACTGACCGAATCCAGCATGCGTATTTTGATCGATGGTGGTGCTTTAGATTCTCTTGGACTCAATCGTGCTACCATGCATGAAAATTTAGGACGAGTTCTAGTCTATGCCGATTTAGTACGAACTGAAGCGATGGGACAGATTTCCTTTGATTTTTCAGTTGTCTCTAAGCCTAATTTGATCAAGGTCAAAGAAAATAAAATGGAGCGAGCCAGGAAAGAGTTCATGGTCTATGGCTTTTATTTAAGCCAACATCCGGTACAACAGTTACGACAGGAAACATTTAAACAATGTATTCCTTTTTCACAGGCTGAAAATAAAAATGGCTTTATGCAGGTGATTGGGCGAGTGACCAGCTTTCGTACCCATACGACAAAGCAGGGAGAGCTTATGTGCTTTGTATCACTGGAAGATGAAACCGGAAAGATCGATATCGTACTGATGCCGGCTGTATATGCGAAGGAAAAAGATCAAATTGCCAAAGATCGTATTGTCTTTGTGCAGGGAAATAAAAATCGCCCTCAGTCGATCGTAGCACGAAAACTTCGCTGGATCGATGCGGAAAGCTAAAGAAAGAAGAGGTCTATTTTGAAAGATATTTTTGATAACACGACCATTTATAAGAATGAATTATTAAAAAAATACACATATACAAAGACAGGAGGACCGGCGGATTATTTAGCCTTACCGGAAACGATTGAAGCGCTTTGTGACTACATTGCTTATGCCAAAACAAAGAAAATACCTTACCTTGTCTTAGGAAATGCCAGCAATCTGATCGTACGGGATCAGGGTATCGAAGGCTTAGTCATCTTAACGACACAACTAAAACAGATCCATGTCAAGGAAAATCGAATCGTTGCCCAGGCCGGAGCCAGCTTGAAAGCGGTCTGTGCCAGGGCTTGCGAATATGCACTTAGCGGCTTGGAATTTGCCTGTGGCATACCGGGAAGCATCGGTGGGGCTGTTTATATGAATGCCGGTGCTTATGATGGACAGATTGATGAAGTCTTTTACGGTGCCACGGTTTTAACGGAAAAAGGAACGATTGAAACATGGACAAAAGAACACATGGATTTTTCGTATCGTCACAGCATTTTACAGGAAAGAAAAGCGATTGTATTAGAGGCAGAATTTCAACTGACTCCTGGTGATCCGTCAAAAATTCAAGAAAAAATGGATCATTTAATGGAACTTAGACGCAGTAAACAACCTTTAGAATATCCATCCTGCGGCAGTGTCTTTAAACGGCCCAAAGGACATTATACCGGCGCTTTGATTCAACAGGCCGGACTGCAGGGATTAAAGTGGGGTGGAGCGCAGATCTCTGAAAAACATGCCGGCTTTATTGTGAACATCGATCATGCGACCGGAAAAGATTATGAGGAATTGATTGCCTATATACAAAAAGTGATCGATCAAAAATTTGGTGTACATTTAGAACCGGAAGTTCGAATCATAGGCAGAAGATAAATAAAGAGAGGTAGGAAACCATGAGAGTAAAAGTTGATATTGATCAAGCATTATTTACGCAATATAGAGATATCCGTTTAGGTTGTATTTAATTTGATGCGATGGTTCAGGAATCCCAGCCAAAATTCTGGGAACATGTAGATAATGATGTGATACCCGGCATAAGACAGTCTTTAGAGGGAAAGGAATGGAATTAAATTCCCGGTGTTAAAGGAAGTCGTTTGGCGTATAAGGCTTTTGGAAGAAACCCAGGCAGGTATCGGGTTTCTTCGGAGGCTTTATTACGCAGGGTACGACGTTTAGATCCTTTGTACCGTATTAATATAGTTGTCGATGTCAATAATCTGATTTCAATACAAAGTGGCCTGTCTGTTGGATCATATGATATAGAACAGATCAAGGGCGATGTTCTTCTTCGTAAAGCCGGTTTCCAGGAAGGCTATATAGGGATTGGAAAATCATTTATCGACATGGAAAATATGCTGGTGCTTGCGGATCAGAAAGGAATCTTCGGTTCTTCCTTGTCTGATTCTATCCGTACCATGGTGACAATGCGATCTCAACATATTTTAAGCGTTATCTATTGTTTTGAAGCAGAGCTTGATCTCTCATCACTTTTGGATACATCCAAACTTTTGCTTGCGGAATATGCCGGGGCAAAGAATGTTGAAACATGGATCGTCTGATCTCGCGTTCGAAGGATAGATTTCTAAGGAAATAAATGGATTCTTTCTTGACGAAGACGATCAGATTTTATATACTACCTATGTTGCAGATTCTGTTCTGATCTTGCAACCGCACAAAAAAGGTAAAAAGTGAGAAATCCACCTTCATGGCGAGTATCAGGAACATAGAATAGGAGGTGCTTGCATGTACGCAATTATTGAAACAGGCGGAAAACAGATCAAAGTTGAAAAAGATGCTGTGATCTTCGTAGAAAAATTAGATGCTAACGAAGGAGATACAGTTACATTTGATAAGGTTTTATTCGCTGATGGAAAATTTGGTAAACCTTATGTAGAAGGTGCTAAAGTTACAGGAACTGTTGAAAAACAGGGTAAAGGTAAGAAAATTACGATTGTAAAATATAAACCTAAAAAATCTTCTACACGTAGAAAACAGGGACACCGTCAACCTTACACTCGTGTTAAGATCGAAGCAATCGAGGCTTAATTATGATCAAGGTCATCCTGACATATCATAAGGATCAGGTGTCAAGTATTCAGATTACCGGACATGCGCAAAGCGGTCCCTATGGACAGGATATCGTGTGTGCCGGAGTCAGTGTTGCAAGTATCGGTGCTTTAAATGCACTGGATGTATTATGTCATGAAGATTGTGCCCTGCAGATGCAGGATAATCGGATTGATATTCAGGTTTTAAATCATACGGATAAGGTTCAAAATTCTCTGGATTTTCTAAGAATTCAACTGGAAACAGTAAGCGAACAATATCCGCAATCCATTCAAATCACAAGAAAAGAGGTGTAAGTATGCGTTTTAGTTTAGATATTCAGTATTTCGCTTCTAAAAAGGGAGTTGGTTCTACTAAGAACGGTCGTGATTCCCATTCGAAACGTTTAGGGGCCAAAGTAGCCGATGGTCAGTCTTGTCATGCCGGAAGCGTTATCTATCGTCAGCGTGGTACAAAGATTCATCCGGGAACGAATGTAGGACGTGGTGCTGATGACACATTGTTCGCAATGGTCAGCGGTGTTGTACGCTACGAACGTCTTGGTAAGGATAAGAAGAAAGTTTCTGTTTATCCACAGGCATAGTTGATAAGATCCCTTCGGGGATCTTTTTTTCAAGAAGGAGGAAATCTTATGTTCGTTGATCAGGTCAAAATACATGTACAGGCGGGAAAAGGCGGTGACGGTATCGTTAGCTTTCGTCATGAAAAATATGTAGCTTACGGTGGTCCTTTTGGCGGCGACGGCGGAAATGGCGGCAGTGTCATCTTTCAGGCGGATCCGGGTATGACAACTTTGCTGGATCTGCGCTATCATCGAAAAATCAAGGCCACTCCCGGTGAAAAAGGAAAAAATAAAAAGATGCATGGGGCCAATGGGGAAGATAAGATTGTCAAAGTTCCTTTAGGTACGATCGTCAAAAGAGAAGATACCGGACAGATTATTGCCGATCTAACCGAGCCACATCAGCAGCAAGTCATTGCCAAAGGCGGTAAAGGCGGTCGCGGCAATTATCATTTTAAATCCAGCCGGAATACCGCACCAAAATATGCGGAGTTAGGAACGCTGGGGGAAGAATTTGACTGCATTGTGGAGCTTCGTGTATTAGCAGATGTTGGTCTTGTCGGTTTTCCAAGCGTTGGGAAATCCACTTTATTGGATGCGGTATCCAGAGCAAAACCGGAAATCGGTGATTATCCATTTACAACGATTTCACCCAATGTCGGTGTCGTACAGACTAGAGATGGCCGCAGCTTTATCATGGCAGATCTGCCCGGCTTGATTGAAGGTGCCAGTACCGGAAAGGGTTTAGGACATCAGTTCTTACGTCATATTGAACGTTGTCGTGTTATCGTGCATGTCGTTGATATGGGAGCCGAAGAAGGCCGTGATCCATTGGAAGATTATAAGATCATTAACGATGAGCTTGGATCTTATCAAATTCGTTTACTGGAAAGACCACAAATTGTAGTAGCAAATAAAATGGATCTGGAACATGCCGAAGAAAACTTAAAGCGCTTTAAAGAAGCTTATCCGCATGTTACGGTATATCCGACTACCACTATCATTCATGAAGGAATCGAGCCGGTTTTGACAAAGGCAGCCGATCTTTTGGCGGTAACTCCGGCCTTTGCCATCACCGATGGTGAAATGAAAAACGATGGTGTTGTTTATACCTTTGAAGAGAAAAAGAGCGATCTTCAAATTCAACAAGTGGATTCTCATGTATGGGAAGTTTCCGGGCCAAGAGTGGAAAGAGTCTTTGATATTCAAAAACTGAATACCGAAGAAGACTACTTTGAATTTGCCAATAAAATGCGTTATCTTGGTATTGATAAGGCATTGCGCGAGGCTGGATGTGAAGATGGCGATACTGTACAGTTATTAGGCTATGAATTTGAATTTGTCGAAAGTTAAAAACTATTTGCATAAAATGAATCGATCGGAATATGGGATGATTTCTGTATTCCGATTTTTTACATCCTCTTCTTATATGTAAATACAAAGACAATGTGCATTCTTTTTATAGGAATGAGAAAAGATATGCTAGAATATACATAGTTTTAAAGGAGACACTTTATGAAATTAATATCATGGAATGTAAATGGAATCAGAGCTTGTATCAATAAAGGTTTTATCGATATCGTAGATACACTGGATGCCGATATTTTTTGTTTACAGGAAACAAAGGCACAGCCGGAGCAGATTGAAATATCTAAAGAATTATATCCCTATCAGTATGCATATAGTGCTGTTCGAAAAGGTTATAGCGGGACTATGATTTTGTCTAGAAAGGAACCGCTTTCAGTTTCTTATGGTCTGCAGATTGAAGAACATGATCAGGAAGGGCGTGTCATCACGGCTGAATTTGAAAACTTTTATTTAGTGACGGTTTATACACCAAATTCCGGAGATGGACTAAAGCGTTTAGATTATCGCATGGAATGGGATAAAGCATTCAGTTCGTATATTCAATCGTTGGATAAGCCTGTTGTGATCTGTGGTGATCTTAATGTGGCCAATGAAGAAATAGATATCAAAAATCCTAAGACAAATCGAAGAAATGCAGGCTTTACCGATGAGGAGCGAGATAGCTTTAAAGCTAACCTCTTACCGTATTTAAAGGATACGTTCCGTACCTTATACCCAGACAAAGTGCAATATTCCTGGTGGAGCTATCGTTTTAATGCTCGTAAAAACAATGCCGGGTGGCGCATTGATTATTGGCTGGTAAGTCCGGAACTGATGGAAAAAGTAGAAGATTCTAAAATATTAACAGATATTTATGGTAGTGATCATTGTCCAATCGAATTGGATATTACACTGTAAAGGGAGGATTTTCTTTTGATAGCATTTATACAGGGACCGGTACGACTCATACGAAATGATACGATCGTTTTAGATGTACAGGGTGTAGGATATGAGGTCTATGTGAGCCATCCTTATAATTTTAAATTGGGAGAAGATCAGTTTTTATACACCTATCAACATGTGCGGGAGGATGCGATCCTTTTATTTGGTTTCGTGCATGAAAAGGATTATGAAGTTTTTATGCGTTTGATCAATGTAAAAGGAATCGGACCGCGTACGGCATTAAATATGTTAGGAGCCTGTTCAGGAAAAGAGATGATACAGGCCATCGAAGAAGATGACGTAAAGCGATTAAAGGCATTGCCGGGTATCGGGGCAAAGACGGCATCACAAATCGTTCTTGATCTAAAGGGAAAATTTGTATCGGCCATTGAAGAAGAAAGTGTGGATACAAATCCTGTCTGGGAAGAAGTTAAAGAGGCGCTTTTATCCCTTGGTTATAAAGGAAATCAGCTGACAGGGGTAAAAAAAGAATTGGCTTCACAGGATATCAGTGTGGATGCGATGCTTCGTAAGGCATTGGCTTTGCTTGCGAAAAGAAATGGGGTATAAATTTGGATAGAGAAATGGATGCACATATGCAGGAGCAGGACAACTTTGAAAAAACGCTTCGTCCCAGCACCTTGCAGGAATATATCGGCCAGAAAGATTTAAAACAGAATCTCAGTGTTTTTATCCGTGCTGCCAAACAGCGTCAGGAAGCCCTGGATCATGTTTTGTTGTATGGGCCACCGGGATTGGGAAAAACAACATTGGCTTATATCCTGGCCAATGAAATGCATGGAAACATCAAAACGACAAGTGGTCCCAGCATTGAAAAAAGTGGAGATTTAGCGGCCATTTTGACGACTTTAGAGCCAGGCGATGTATTGTTTATCGACGAGATACACCGCTTGCCAAAACAGGTGGAAGAAGTGTTGTATCCGGCCATGGAAGATTATTGTCTGGATATTTTAGTGGGGAAGGATAGTGCCACTGTACACAATATCCGTCTGACCTTACCGCCTTTTACTTTGGTGGGAGCTACAACCAGAGCCGGCGATTTAAGTGCACCTTTGCGTGATCGTTTTGGTATCGTATCGCAGTTAGAATATTATGCATTGGAGGATTTAGAAAAGATCGTAAATCGAACCAGTCATGTGATGGATACTACGATCGATCCGGAGGCCACACATGAAATTGCCTTGCGCTCTCGCGGCACACCGCGTATTGCCAATCGTTTATTTCGAAGAGTACGGGATTTTGCGCAGGTCTATAATGAAGGAATCGTTTCACTGGATGTGGCCAAGGATGCTTTGGATCGTTTAAAGGTCGATCATCTGGGGCTGGACGCAGTCGATCATAAATACTTACGTGGTATTATCGAACGCTTTAAAGGTGGCCCTGTAGGTTTGGAAGCGATTGCCTCCAGCATTGGAGAAGAACCGATGACCCTGGAAGATGTGTACGAGCCTTATTTGTTGCAGATTGGTTTTATCAACCGAACACCAAGAGGTCGTGTGGCAACACCAAAGGCTTATGAGCATCTACAAATTAGCTATCAAAATCCTTTGTTTGAATAAGTCGGAAAAACCGACTTTTTCTTTTTGTCCTTTCCAAGCTTTTGTACCATAAAATATTAGGAAGCGTGCTATAATAGTTGCATGGCAAATTTAACAACATTTTCAGAAAAAGTTTTACGATATTTAGAACCGGATGAAAACCGGTGGTCTTACTGGCTTGAAAAACAAGAGCTTCAAGCCGTCAGCGATGCCTCTTGTATGCATGCATTTGTGGATTGTATTAAAAATGCGCGAGAACAAAACAAGAAAGTGATTGTCTGTGGAGATTATGACTGCGATGGTATTCTGGCAACGACAATCATGGTGGATGGCTTGCAGAAGTATGGCTTAGAAGTCGGATTCTATATTCCGAACAGAATCAAGGAAGGATATGGGCTTAACTGCAACACTGTCTCATTGGCTCATAAAAAAGGCTACGAGTTGTTAGTGACGGTCGATAATGGGGTCAAGGCGCACGATGCACTTTCACTTGCCAAAGAAAGTGGTATGGAAACAATTGTAACCGATCATCATCGAATTGAGGAAGAGATTTGTTGTGATGTACTTGTGCATCCCACAAAAATGGAGGAGTCTTTTTCAACGCTATGTGGTGCGGCTGTTGCCTATGAGTGCATACGGGCACTAGGTGTCGATACACCTTATCACTTGATTCTGGCATCCATCGCCAGCATCGGTGATGTTATGCCGGTAACCCATCAGACAAGAGCATTGATTCAAAATGGCTTACAGCTTTTAAATACATCAAAAGAAAAACATACTTATATCTTGGCCAATGATGGCATGTTGAATGAAACTAGCGTTGGTTTTCAGATCGTGCCTAAATTAAATGCGATTGGTCGTTTAAGCAATATGGCCAATGTGAACAATGCGGTTCGTTATTTTCTAAATCAGGATGAACGAGAGATTCGTCGGTTCTACGATCAGATCGTTCACGTCAATGATATGCGCAAACAAATCAGTACAAAGATGACAGATTGTGCTTTGCGTAAGTGTACCCCGCAGGATCCTGTCTCACTGGTCAGTGATCCAAGCTTTCATGAGGGCATCATCGGTCTTGTGGCCGGCTCTTTATGCAGTCAGTTTCAAAAGCCGGCTATCGTGCTGGCACAAAATACGGATAGCTATAAAGCCAGTATGCGTTCCCCGGAAGGTTTTGACTGTATGGATTTTTTATCCGGGTTTGACGATTTTAGAGCCTTGGGTGGTCATACACAGGCAGCTGGTTTTTCTCTGGATCTACAAAGCTTTCCGGCATTTGTCAAATATGTCAAAAAAGCCGGAGCAGCTTTTCATTGGACACCTTTACAAAAGGAAACTCTGCACATCGAACCGGAAGATATCACAACGCAGTCTGTACAGAGTCTGGATGCTTTACGACCGTTTGGACCGGGTTTTCAGCTGCCGGCTTTTGAAATTTCGCCAGTCAATATCAAATCGGTTTATGATCTAAGCAATGGAAAGCATCGACGGTTTACGCTGCAAAGCGGCTTACAGTGTTTATGTTTTAACATCTCGCCATCCGATAAGGCAAAAAGTGTAAATTCAATCAGGGGATTTGTCGGTTCACCGCAAATCAATTATTATAGAGGCTCAAAACGAGTCAGCTTTATCATCGATCAAATTCTCTATAAGTGAAATGTCATTGTTTCAGTGTAGGGATTCATGTAAAATAGAAGTAATTTAAAGGAGATCACATATGGATATTAAACAATACATTGCCAGTATTCCCGGCTTTCCCAAGGAAGGTATCATTTTTCGGGACGTAACACCGATCTTGAAAAATCCGGATTGTATGAAATACGTTACTGAAAAACTTTCGGCATTTGCCAAAGAGGTAAAGGCAGACTTGATCATTGCCCCGGAGGCACGAGGTTTCTTTTTCGGTATTCCGGTGGCCTTGGAATGTCATGTTGGTTTTGCGCCGGTACGAAAACCCGGTAAGTTGCCAAGGGAAACAATGTCACAGTCATATCAGCTGGAATATGGTGTGGATGAGCTGCAAATGCATGTTGATGCCATTCAAAAAGGAATGCGTGTTGTCATCATTGATGATTTATTAGCTACCGGAGGTACGGTAGAAGCGATGATCAAGATGGTGGAATCCAAACAGGCAGTCGTGGCAGGAATTGGATTTGTGATCGAATTGGATGATTTAAAAGGTAAAGAAAAATTTAAGGATATACCGGTGTTTTCTCTGACACATTTTGAAGGAGAATAGGGATCAAAGAAAGGAGACTTTGGTGTGGCACATAAAAAAGAAGTGACATTTGATGAATGTCTAAAACAGATCAAGACCTACATCAAACGTCCGGAAAATATAGATCTGATCGTTAAGGCTTACCAGTTTGCCCAAAAACATCATGAGGGGCAGTTTCGAAAAAGCGGGGCTCCTTATGTGACGCATGTCATACAAGTGGCTAATACACTGGCTGAGATGCATTGTGGGCCAAAGACGATTGCGGCCGGCCTTTTGCATGATACGGTGGAAGACTGTGCCGATGTAACGGATGATACGATTCGTCAGGAATTTGGTGCTGAGATCCAAACGATGGTGGATGCCGTTACGAAGATCGGAAATATTCAGTTCAAGGATGAAAAAGAATACCAGGCAAACAACCATCGAAAGCTTTTTATTGCGATGGCTAAGGATATTCGCGTAATCTTGATCAAGCTGGCAGACCGTTTGCACAATATGCGAACGCTGGAATATATGAAACCGGAAAAGCAGCAGAAGATCGCCAGAGAAACCCTGAGTGTTTATGCGCCCATCGCCCATCGTTTAGGTATCAGTTCAATCAAAAACGAACTGGAAGATCTATCCTTTAAGTATATCGATCCGAAAAAGTATAACGAGATCAAAGGTCTTGTCAAACAAAGAGAAGAAGAGCGAAATGAACAAGTTCAAATGATGATCAAAGACATCACTACGATATTGGATACGTATAATATCAAATACCGCATCTTTGGACGCTCTAAGCATTTTTACAGCATCTATAAAAAGATGGTAACCAAAAATAAACGGTTTGAAGAGATCCTGGATCTTTTAGCTATTCGTATCGTGACAGATACTGTAACGCATTGTTATGAAATTTTGGGCTATATTCATGCGACCTATCGTCCGATTCCCGGACGTTTTAAAGATTATATTGCCATGCCCAAGGCAAATATGTATCAGTCTTTGCATACAACAATCGTAGAGCCTCAACATGGTAATATTTTTGAAATCCAGATTCGTACGGAAGATATGGATGCGATTGCCGAGCGTGGTGTTGCGGCCCACTGGCGTTATAAGGAAAAACCAAATTCCGTGCCGGAAATCGAACAAAAAGAAATCGAAGACAAGCTTTCCTGGTTCCGTGATTTTTCCATGATGACCGATGAGGAAAGTGAAGATCCGTTAGAATATATGAATGTGCTTCAAAAAGATATCTTTGAAGCCAATGTCTATTGTCTGACACCAAGAGGGAAGGTTATTGCCTTACCAAGTGGTTCAACACCAATCGATTTTGCCTATCGTGTACATACAGAAGTCGGCCATAAGACGGTGGGAGCTACTGTCAATGGCGCCATCGTTCCCTTAAACACCCCGTTAAAAACCGGCGATGTTGTCGATATTTTAACCAATAACAATTCACCGGGACCATCAAAGGACTGGATCAAGATCGTTAAAAGCGGTCATGCCCGTAATAAGATTCGTTCTTTTTTACAGCGTCAGGAACAAAGTGACCGGCGGGAGGTCATCAAAAAAGGACAGGAGATGTTGCAGGAGGAATTCAAAAAGGAAAAGCTGGATGAGTCCTATCTGCAGCCAAAGCGTATAGAAGGCATCTTACATTCTTTATCGTTTAAAGCACTGGATGATCTTTATGTGGCGATTGCCAATAAACGGGTTTCTGTACAGGCGGTCGTGGATCGACTTGTCAAAAATCGTCAGTCGGCTCTAAGCGATGAAGAAATTGTTAAACAGTTTAATAAAGCGTTACCAAAAGAACAAAAAGCCACAAGCTGTGGTGTTATCGTTCCGGGTATCGATACGATTGCGGTTTCTCTGGCCAACTGTTGTTCACCGATTCCGGGTGATGCGATCGTAGGTTATATCTCAAAAGGGCAGGGTGTTAAAGTACATCGTGCTGATTGTCCAAACATTGCCAATGAGAAAAAACGTCTGATTCCGGTAAGCTGGGCAGAGCATATCGATGAAAAACGCTACGAGGTGAAACTGATCGTTTACAGTGATGATCGTAATTTCCTTTTAAGCGATATCGTGACAACACTACAACAATGCAACGCGTATTTACGCCATGTAGATTCCTGTGTTGATGAAAACAATCTGACGGCTACGACTAAACTTGCAATCACGGTGCAGGATGCCGATCATTTAAAAGTGATCATGACCAATCTAAAAAAAGTTCGCAGTGTCACCGACGTCATACGAACGATTCAATAGCTATGAAACGATATGTTTTGTAGCTTTTTTCTTTTTATATTCGATAGAAATGTAGATGCATCGTGATGCGATCTCACGAAGGATGTGTTTGGGCTTATGATCCGGATACCAGAGACCGCTGTATTCTTTAAAAAAACTTTTTCCGATGGCGCAGGCACGTCGAATATGCGTGCCGCTGGACAAAATCAAAACCGGGACATCACCGATCTTCTCTTTCGTGAACTGAAAATTTTCCCAAGTGTTTCTAGCTTTTGTCTCACATACAATCGGCATAGCAATGCGCTTTCGAATGTATTTTTCCATTTGAAGGCTTTCTACATATTGATTTTTGACAGCACCGCCGGAAATGATCAATGTATCAAAATAACCCTTTTTGTAAGCTTCCATTGCCAGCTCACATCGGCGAATCTGGCTGGTTGCATACGAACCGTCATTGTGACTGGGACATCCTAATAAAAGAGCATAGGGGTAATTTTCCTTTCGTCTAGGTATGGCAGGAAAATAATGAAGATACACCAACAGCAAGCATACTACAAATAAAATGAACAAAACCAAAAGCATTTTAACGATCATAGATGAGCACCGGCCTTTCCGGAATAGGATGTTTTAAAACACTGTTATACAATGCCCATGTCTTTTGATGGATCGCTTGAAGAAAAGGATCCATCTGATTAAAACGTGTAATGATATTGGATGCATCACATTGTTTCAAGCAGGCTTGTCCGATGGAATCAAATCCTAAAACCTTAAGTTTATAGAAAGATGTCTCCTTCATCTCTTCTTTCTTAATTTGTAAAAGAATCATCAAACACGTTCTTTGTATTCGGGCACGTGTATATGTTTTTGTGATGGCAGCCTCTAAAAAGGAAGACCAGTTGGATGCGCTTTGTGCCACAGCTTTTAAACGATTTTCAATGCCTTCGGTTACCAGATGTATCTTTCTTAGATCTTCGGTATCCATCATTTGTAAAAGAAGACGTAAAGAAGGATAATACGAATCCCAGGATTGTTCTTTCAAAAACAGGGAATCGTAGAATTCTTTTTTTCCGGAAAAGAAATCAGAACGGGTCTGCGTTGCGCTTTTATAGGCAGGATTTCTATGAATCGTTACCGGTTCAATGTGGTATAAATCACAATAACGGATATATTGCATTCCTAATATATCATTAGGCTGGATATCCAAATCCTGGTTTATGTTTAAACTTTTTGAAGGGTCAGCAGAAATTTCCTTTTGTCTCGTTAAAAGATGTCGCAAATAAGCAACATCGTTTGTTTCGGATCCGAAACAAAGTGTATCGATTGGAAGGCAGGATAGTGCCTGTAAATTGTATTTGGCAAAATAATCCGCACTCTGCGCTCCAAAACAAACCGGGCATTCTAAAACCAAATTTGCTCCGTATTGCAGGGCAAGCTCAGTTTTATCATAAGGCGTTAGCAGGGATGGTAAACCACGTTGCGAAAAGCAGCCTGTAAGAATAACAACTAAACAATCGCATTGAGTAATTTCCTTTGCCTTTTGAATGTGATAGATATGCCCCTGGTGAAATGGATTGTATTCGGCAATGATTCCTGTAATTTTCATGATAATATCTTACCATTTAAGTTGACTTTCGTCAGGTGTTTTATTATAATATCAAATGCGACATGAGGTGGAGATCGTGAAATTTCAAAAAATTGATTTTCAAAATGCGAAAAATGGAATCATTCATATCGATGAGAGAATCTCTGTGGAAGAAAATGATTTTCTGCGTCATACTCAAGTCAAATCCATTCCAGAGGTACATATAACTGGTACTTTACAGTTTGACCAATCTTCTTTGGTCTTTTCCAATTTGGAACTGTATGGAGTGATGATCGTTCCAGATTCCATTACTCTGGAAGACCTAGAAGTGACATTTGACACAACGTCGCAAGTAACCTATTCATTCGAACCGGTCGATCCGGATGAAGACGAGATCATCGTTGTCAAAAAGGATACGATCGATATAAACCCGGAGATCTTACAGGCAGTGATTTATGAAGCGCCTATGCACATTACCAACTGTCCAAGAGATAAATATCCAAAGGGTGATGGATGGCAAGTCCTGTCGGATCAGGATCCTAAAGAGGAGAAAATCGATCCCAGATGGGCAAAGTTAAATGAATTCAAACTGGATGATGACTAGGAGGTGTAACCATGGCTGTTCAACAGAGAAGAGGATCAAAAACACGTAAGGCAAAACGTAGAACTCACTACAAATTGAGTAAACCGGCATTAACACGTTGTCCAAATTGTGGTGAATATAAACTTGCACATAAAATGTGTTCTTGTGGAGAATACAACGGTAAAAAAATTATCGAAGGTTAATCAATAAGCTGGCTTTGTCAGCTTCTATTTTGGGGTGTTAGCTCAGCTGGGAGAGCGCTACGCTGGCAGCGTAGAGGTCAGGGGTTCGAACCCCCTACGCTCCACCATGATTTTTAAACACATTTATTAGTTAAATTGTCTATATTTCATGTACATTTAGTGCAAATTAGATGTTTATCTGTATTTCGCAGACGAACATCTTTTTCTTTATTCTACGCTCCACCATATGCAGATAAGTCCTGTATGTAAAAGGGCTTTTTCTTTTTATTTATTTAATATACTAGTTGAAGTGAACCCGGAAAGTTGAATAACCAATTGAAGGGATTGCTTCTTTGTTTACTGTTTTTTAGAATTGGTGTATAAAAATTGATTTTAATCTCTATAATATATATAGAATATATGAAAAAAAGAGGGACTGTTATGTATGATGTAATCATTATTGGAGCGGGTATTGTTGGATGTGCTATTGCTCGTAACTTATCGCAATATAATGTAAAAGTAGCTGTATTAGAAGCAAGCAATGATATCGCAATGGGTGCCACAAAGGCAAACTCTGCCATTGTCCATGGAGGCTATGCAGAAAGTCATGATAAAATTAAAGGACGATTATGTTTTAAAGGACGTCAGCAATTTCGGAAATTGAATGAAGAGTTGAATTTTGGATTTTCTATGACAGGATCGCTGGTTCTGGCTTTTTCGGATTCAGATTTGCCTAAATTGGAAGCGCTAAAAACCAATGGAATTAAAAATGGTCTTACCGATTTGGAAATTTGGAATCATGAACAAATTTTAGTAAAGGAACCAAATATCAATCGTGAGGTTCGTTATGCTTTATATTGTGATGGAGCCGGTATAACATCTCCTTATGAAATGGCCATTGCTTTAATGGAGAACGCGATTCATAACGGAGTCAAGCTGTATTTAAATACACCTTGTACAAACATTCAAAAGGAAAGGAATATTTTCCATGTGAAAAGTGCAAATCATGTCTTTAATAGTTCTGTTGTCATCAATGCCAGTGGATTGTCGAGTCAATTAATTTCAAATATGGTTGGAATTGATAATTTCACAATTACACCACGCAGTGGACAATATCTATTGTTTGCCAGAGGAACCGGGAAGCTGGTTCATCATGTATTATTTCAAATGCCTAGTAAAATGGGAAAGGGAATTTTAGTTACTCCGACTTATCATGGGAATTTACTATTAGGCCCCGATGCCATTGATGAGAGTGGAATCAATAAGGCAACTGATGTAAACCGTTTGATTCATATTTATCAGCAAGCCAAACAAACCACACCGCATATCGATCCCACTCAGTTCATTCGATCTTTTGCCGGTGTTCGGGCCGTATCAAGTACGGATGACTTTATCTTGGGCGAAAGTACGGTTTCCGGATTTATTCAATGCGCAGGAATTCAATCGCCGGGGTTAACAAGTTCTCCTGCGATTGCCGACTATATTGTTGGGCTTATTGATGAAAAGTATATAAAATTAAATCGAAAGACAAACTTTGATCCCTATAGAAAACCGATTATTGAAAAAAAGGAACTTCGATCTATGAAGGAAATTGCACCTTTAGTGGCTTTAGATCGTGGAGATAATCGTATAGTTTGTCGTTGTGAACAAGTAGATGAGAAAACAATTCGTGATGCGATGACCCGTGAAATTCCGGTTACAACAATCGATGGAATAAAACGAAGGACACGAGCTGGCATGGGTTTTTGTCAAGGAACATTTTGCAGGCCCAGAGTAAAAGCGTTAATGGAAGAAATTTTAGGACACGAAATAAATGATGAGTTCGATGTAGAACATAGTGGTATCAATCGAGTGGGTAAAAGTGAATTCTTAGATTTTTTATCCAAGGAGACAAAATAATCAGTCAGATGCTTAGAATCATCTGTTTATTTGTATAAATTGTAACCATTCCATGATAAATTTTTTTTAACAGAGACATATGGTAAGCGATTCTCTCGTTTGGCATTTGACATCCGACGATATTTATCATTAGACTTTGATGTGTTTTTTATGTATAATAGATATGGTTTTTCGTTTAAAAACTTAACTAGGATTAGGAGGTATGAGTATGGATCCAATAACCGCTCTTATCTCAGGGATCATAGGTCTGTGTGTTGGCGGCGGTGGAATGATCGTCTACAACAAAGCAGGGTTTAATAAAAATCAGCAAGAAGCAGAACGAATTTTAAAAGATGCCGAATCAGAAGCGCAGGCAAAACTGAAACAGGCAGTCTTGGATGGTAAAACACAGGCTCACGATTTAAAGATCGAAGCAGAAAAAGACATCAAAGAAAGAAGACAGGAAGTACAAAACCTGGAAAACAAGTTATTGCGTAGAGAAGATAACTTGAATTTTCGTGATGAAGCTTTAAATCAAAAAGAGCGTCAGATTACCGAAAAAATGCAGAAAGTGACTGATAAACTATCATCCTTAGAGAACAAAGAGAAAAAGCTGCAGGAACAAATCGATAACCAGATCGTGGTTTTGGAAGGTGTAGCTAAGATGTCGCAGCAGGATGCCCGCAAGGAATTATTCTCTGTTGTGGAAAAGAAGATGGAGCATGAAACAATTGCGTACATCAAAGACAAGGAAGAAGAAGCCAAGGCAACGGCGCAGCAAAAAGCGCAGAATATTATTGCCTTAGCGATCGAGCGTATGTCACAGCAGGAAACACAGGAGCGTACGGTCAGCGTTGTCAGCATTCCCGGCGAAGAGATGAAGGGTCGAATCATCGGACGTGAAGGTCGTAACATTCGTGCTTTTGAACAGGCAACGGGTGTAGAATTAAACATTGATGATACACCGGATTTGATTACGATCACTTGTTTTAATCCGGTTCGTCGTGAAGTCGCACGATTGGCTTTGGAGCATTTGATTCGTGATGGACGTATTCAGCCGGGTCGTATTGAAGAAGTGGTAAAGAAATACCAGCAGGAAATCGATCAGGAGATCATGAATGCGGGAGAAGATGCCATCTTTAAGTTAGGAATCGGAAAAATCGATCGTGAGATCGTAAAACTGATTGGTACGATGAAGTATCGTTATTCGTATGGACAGAATGCGTTACAGCATTCGATTGAGGTGGCTTACTTAGCAGGCGCTATGGCTGCCGAGCTGGGCTTGAATCAGCAGATGGCTAAGCGTGCCGGCTTACTGCATGACATAGGAAAGGCTTTGAACATCGAACAGCAGGATGGCTCTCATGTAGAACTGGGTTATAAGTTCTGTAAGAAGCATGGTGAAAAGGAAATTGTATTAAATGCCATTCTCTCTCATCATGGGGATGTGGAACCGAAGTTCTTGACAAGCCATTTAGTCATTGCGGCTGATACGATCAGTGCAGCACGTCCGGGTGCACGAAAAGAGAGCGCTCAGGCTTACATCGATCGTTTGGAAAATCTGGAAAAGATCGCAACTTCGTATGAAGGTGTACAAAACGCTTTTGCGATCCAGGCAGGACGTGAAATTCGCGTTATGGTAAATCCGGAATCTGTGGATGACTTGACTTGTGTAAAACTGGCACGTGAGATTCGTGATCAGATTGAATCGGAATTAACGTATCCGGGACAGATCAAAGTCAATGTGATTCGTGAGATTCGTGCTCAGGAATTGGCAAAATAGAACAAGAAATGACGGACGTTACAGCGTCCGTCATAGCTTTAATTACCAGTAAGTTTTTACTTACTACTTTGGCTTGAAACCCCTAAATTTAACGTCTATACTATACATGAAGTTAAATAAGGAGGAACATTAAAAATGGCTGTTACTATTGATAAAGACGCTTGCATCGGATGTGCTGCATGTGTTGGTGGATGTCCAGTTGGGGCACTTTCTATGGACGATGAAGGTAAATCTACTTGTGATGAAGCTACTTGCATCGACTGTGGTTCTTGTGTAGGAACTTGCCCTGTTGGAGCTATTTCTCAGTAATTATCTGTAGAGATTAAGCCAAGCCAAAGTGCTTGGTTTTTTTAATGGAGGAAAGAAAATGAAAATAAGACCAGAGTGGATGCTTCCGGATTTGGAAGCGGCTCGTAAGCGAACGAAACTGCCTACGCCTCGCATTGATTCCTTTATCATACCGGAAGAGGCAAAGTGGATCGGACGTAATAAAAAATACTATATTTCAACGTATGGCTGTCAGGCCAATGAAAGAGATAGTGAAACCTTGGCCGGTATTTTGGATGCGTTAGGGTTTGAGCGTTCCCTGGAACCGGATCATGTCGATCTTATTTTGATCAACACATGTGCTATTCGCCAAAATGCCACGGATAAGGTGTTGGGAGAAATCGGAAATTTTAAACGTTTTTATTATGAAAATAAAGATCTTGTGATCGGTGTGTGCGGATGCATGTCACAGGAAGAAGGCTTTGTCGAAAATCTACTGTCAAAATATCCTCAGGTACGCTTGATCTTCGGTACGCATAATATTCAGAATTTACCGGAGATGTTATATAGTGTTATTCATGAGGGAAAACGTGTGGTTGAGATTTACTCCAAAGAAGGAGAGGTTTATGAAAATCTTCCGGTACATCGTTTTGGAAAGTTTAAGGCCTGGGTCAATATTATGTACGGCTGTGATAAATTCTGTACGTATTGTATCGTTCCTTATACACGTGGAAAGCAGCGTTCTCGTACTATGGAACAAATCTTAAGTGAAGTCAGGGAATTAAAGGAGCAGGGATATAAAGAAATTACGTTATTGGGACAGAATGTCAATGCCTATGGAAAGGATATCGATCCGAATATCAATTTTGCGACCTTGTTGGAAGAATGTGCGAAGATCGGCATTCCACGTATTCGCTTTACTACCAGCCATCCGTGGGATTTTTCCGATGATATGATCGATGTGATCGCCAAATATGATAATGTGATGCCTTTTGTGCATTTACCGCTGCAGTCTGGTGATTCGGAAATCTTACGTATGATGGGACGTCGCTATACGAAAGAATCGTATATGGAATTGTTCTATAAAATCAAGGAACGAATTCCAAATGTCTCAGTCAGTACGGATATCATTGTGGGTTTCCCAAATGAAACTGATGAACAGTTTGAAAATACGATCAAGGTCATGGAAGAGTGCAAATTTGATAATGCGTTTACGTTTATCTTCTCCGCGCGTCCGGGTACACCGGCAGCTCGTATGAAAGATTCGATCGATATGGAAACAAAATCAAAACGTCTGGCTCGTCTAAACAAGGTTTGGAATGCCTATGCCTTAGAAAAGAATAAAGCCTATGAAGGACGAATTGTGGAAGTTTTGGTCGATGGCACCAGCAAGAAGGATGAGCATGTCTATTCGGGATATACCGATACAAATAAGCTGGTGAACTTTACCGGAGAAAATATCGAACCGGGACAGTTTGTCAAAGTACGTATCAAAACCGGGAAAACATTCTCTTTGGATGGAGAGGCAATATGATATAATAAGAAAAAGAATGATTAGATTAGAAACGAGGGCTTATGAAAAACAAAAATAATAAAGAAATCAGCTCTGTGAATGAAAGAATCCGTATCTTTTGTTTAGGAGGATTGGATGAAGATGGTAAGAATATGATGGTCGTAGAAGTCGATCAGGATATTTATATCATCGAAGCCGGAATTAAATTTCCGGAAGAAAAAGAATCGCTGGGGATTGAATTTATCGTACAGGATTTTACGTATTTGATTGAAAATCAAGATCGTATCGCCGGTATTTTTATTACGCATGGACATGATGATGTCATGGGTGCTTTGCCGTATCTGATGAAAAATGTCAAAGCTAATATCTATACATCACCATTAGCCTCTAAGGCGATTCATAAGGTATTCAAAAAAGAACGAATTACCGGTAGCAAGATTTATACGATCAAACGACACGATCAAAGAAAGATCGGAACACATAAGGTCGTGTTCTTTCCGGTAACACATGCCTATCCGGGTACGTTTGGTCTGGCTATTTCAAGCAGTCAGGGATATATCGTTTATTCCGGTGAGTTTATCGAAGATTACGATGATCTGCATGACAGTTATCGTGGCGATTTTACAACTTGTTCTAAGCTGGGAAATGAAGGTGTACTGGTTCTTTTACAGGAAAGTAAAGGTGCAGAGCGCTCCGGCCATACGGCACCGAATCATCGCATTACGGAAAAATTCTCTCAGGTTTTGGAACAGACCGATCATAACCGTGTTTTTGTGAGTGTCTATACGCAAAGTGTGTATCGTATTCAGGAAATCATCGAGTGTTGTATTCAATACGATCGCCCTATGATCTTTTATTCTAAAGAACTGAGAGAATTGGTTACGAATTTAGAAGATTTCAATGTATCGATTCCGAATAAACTGGTGTTAGATCCATCCTATATCAAGGAAGCACCGGATAATGTTGTGGTGATTATCAGCGGACAGGGAAAATCTTTATTCAAGACCATGTCCAACATTGCCAATAATGAAGTGGAAGATATCGTCTTCACTCAAAACGATGTGATCGTAATCGCATCACCGGTGATTCCGGGTGTGGAAAAAGTCTTTAAATCAATGGAAAACGATATTTATAAGGAAGAGGGAAGAATTCTTGTATTGGATCGAAATGTATTAAGCATGCACCCTTCTAAAGAAGACTTAAAGATGATGCTCTTTTTGATGAAACCAAAATATTACATTCCGGTCAAAGGAGAGTATCGTCATTTGTACATGAACTCGGAAATTGCACTGGAAATGGGCTATAAACCAAGTCAGATCATTTTACTGGATAATGGGCAGGTCGCAACATTTGAAAACCAGAAATTGCGTTCCTGTTCTATGGAACTGGAACTACACGATGTGATGATCGACGGTAAGGAAAACTGGGATATGGCCGGTGTGGTTTTAAAGGATCGTGAAATTCTTTCTACTGATGGTGTCATGATTCTGGCCATCGGTTTAGATGCCAAGACAAAGAAGATCATTAACGGGCCGGATATTCAAACACGTGGCTTGATCTATGTCAAAGATGCAGAATATATCACCACGGATGTCGGAAAGATCTTAGAGGATACGATTCAGGAAGCGGTGGCGAATAAAACGTATGATAATTTGACAACGCGTAATGAAATCCGGGATAAGATTTCAAAATATTTGTACAAACAGACCGCTAAAAGACCAATGGTCTTACCGGTTATCTTGGAAATCAACAATCAGTAAAAGGAGTTGATGAAATTGGCTAATGCCAGAACAAAAAAAACATCAAATCGTAAAAAAACATCGACAAAACGAAAGACACAGGCGTCCAAGACACAATCGAACCTTGTTCGCGTGTGTCTTCTGCTTTCTCTTATTGCGATCAGCATCATCGCATTTTTTCAGCTGGGTATTGTAGGAACCTTCTTTTATCATTTGGCTAATTTATTACTGGGTTCATTGGCAAGCATTTTTTACCTGCTTTTGATTTTGGGAAGTCTATTGGTCTTTATACGTTTTGATCTTCAGCGAATCCCTGCCCGATACTATGTCGGCGTGCTCTTCTTGTTTATCGCATGGTTGATGTTGGAAGGGTTGAATGAAGTCGTCAACCAGGAAAGCTGGAGCGTATTGCGTGGGATCGGATCAAATGTTTTTTCTATTTTATCGGGTTCGGCTTTGACCAAAAGCGGATTGATCGGTGCTTTATTGATCGGTATCTTTTACAGCTTGTTCGATGCGACAGGATGTATCGTTTTGATCGTGTTGTTTATCATTCTCGCATTCAGCTTGTTTGGATATGATTCTATACGCATGTTGATAGAAAATAAACATGCACAAAAGAAGACACAGACCAAAAAATCGAAACCAACAAAAACTAAGCCGAAAGAAGAAGTAGTATTGAATGATTCCATGTTTCTGGAGGCTGATCCGGAAGAGTCAAGCTTATTTGTGGCTGATGATATGGATGAACCGGCTATTCATACCATTGAACCGGATATCATAGAAAAAGCAGAGCCTGTTGTAGAAGCCAAAGAAGTTATTGATCAACCTGCAGAGTATATTGCGGATGAGGAAAAGGCATATGCGAATTATCGCTTGCCAAGACTATCTATCTTAAATGAAATTGAGAAAAAATCCAAGAATAATGTCAATGTGCAGTCAGCAAAGCAACAAGGTCAGAAATTGATGGAAATTCTGCATGAATTTGGCGTGAATGCGACTCTGGTGCAAATTCATATCGGGCCCAGTGTCACAAAATTTGAAGTACGTCCGGAGCTGGGTGTGCGTGTCAATCGCATCAGTAATCTGCAATATGATATAAAAATGGCTCTGGCCGCAAAAGATATTCGTATTGAAGCGCCAATTCCGGGGAAAAGTGCCGTAGGTATCGAAATACCAAACGTAGAGAAAACAACCGTACAGATGAAAGAGCTTGTCAAAAGCATTCCGGATTCTTTAAAAGATAAAAAGCTTTTATTCTGTTTGGGAAAAGATTTGATGGGAAACTGTGTTTATGGTGAATTGAATAAAATGCCGCATCTATTGATTGCGGGTGCTACAGGTTCCGGAAAATCCGTCTGTGTTAACTCTATTATTTCATCGATTTTGTTGCGAACCAGACCGGATGAAGTAAAAATGGTATTGATCGATCCTAAAAAGGTGGAATTTACCCCTTATAACGATGTACCACATCTTTTAGCGCCGGTTATCACGGATGGTGACTTGGCCAATAAAGCGTTAAAAGTCATCGTCCAGATCATGGAACACCGCTATGACTTGTTTGGCCATTTGGGTGTAAGAAATATTCAATCTTACAATGAACATGTCACAAACCATCCGGATGACAGTTTAAAGAAATTACCGCGTATCGTGGTTATTATCGATGAGTTGGCCGATTTGATGTTGGTTGCCGCAAAGGAAGTGGAATCCAGTATTCAGCGCATCACACAGCTTGCCAGAGCCGCCGGTATTCACTTGATTGTTGCGACACAAAGACCTAGTGTTGATGTGATCACAGGTGTCATTAAGGCCAATATCCCATCCAGAATTGCCTTTGCGGTTAGTTCTTCAACCGATTCTCGAACGATTTTAGATCAATCCGGGGCAGAACGCTTGCTTGGATATGGAGATATGTTGTATCTTCCTAATGGGGAGACAAGTCCAAAACGAATACAGGGGGTCTTTATCAAGGATGAGGAAGTCAACCGTATTTCAGCCTATGTCAAGTCACAGGCCAGTCCTCATTATGACGATGCCTTTATTCAGCTCAAAGATCTGCAGTCACAGGGACAGGAAGTCGGATCCGAATGTGCCGATCCACTCTATGATCAAGTCAAAAACTTTGTCGTACAGTCACGCAGAGCCAGTACTTCCTTGATTCAGAGAAAGTTCTCGGTAGGCTATTCGCGTGCTGCTCGTTTGATCGATGCCTTAGAGGACCAGGGAGTAATTGGCCCAGCCAATGGTTCCAAGCCAAGAAAGATCTTAGTGCAGAATACTTTGGAAGACCCCGAAGAATAGGAGATGTAGTAATGAACGTTTTTTTGAATTCCACAGGGAAACAGGAAGGATGCGATTGTGTATCCAAAGCCGTTATGTTAGGTGATTTTGTATATGTCAGCGCACAAACCGGCAACGGAGAAACAATAGAAGAACAGACTTTGACCGCATGCAATAAAGTATTGGATGCGATCGAGGATTTTGGTTTACAGATGCATCACTTAGTAAAATTTACCGTATATCTTACAGATATCCAAAATAAAACATCCTTTTTACAGGCTTTCAAAAACTTTGTGGAAGCACCTTTTCCGGCCTGCAGCTTTGTCGAGGTCAACAATCTGGAAGAGAATGCGCTGGTATCAATTGAAGCCTTAGGGGTAAATACTTTACGTTATGAACACCAACAAAAGGAAAGTGCCTGCTCTAACGGCTGTCATGGATGCAATGGCGGTTGTCACGATTAGACATCCAAACGTCTTAAATAACGAAATATTTGACGCATCTGTTTTTGAACACGATGCGGCTCTTCACACTCTAAACATGTATGATCTTTAAAATGGATCGTACATGTTTTTTTGTTGTAGGTCACAAAATCAATCTTTTCGTAACAAATCCAAATGTTCTTAGGATCATCTAAAGGTTTGATTGGAAAAAAGATACAATGCGGTTTTTCCTGAACGATGACAGGAATATACTGTTTTTGGTTCATCTGGTTCGCATAGGCCGTTTTTCGCCCTTTTAAAGTGGAACCATGACGTAGGCACTCCTGGTCAAAATAACGATGAACGCTGGAGCAGGGCTCATATTCTATTTGTTCTTCTGCGACCTTACAAACAGAACTGTTCGCATAATTGTAATATAGATAGTTTGTCATAAAAAAACACCTCATTCTTAGAGTAATGAAGTGTTCTTACCAATATCTTACTTTTTAGAATTTTAGAGCCAGGAAATTTTATTTTCCGTTGCGTTCATAATCTTTTGAATATTGGAACGATGGCGATAAATGATCAAAAACATCATGATCCATGAAGCTAAAACGATAAAAATAGGATTCAGCTCTAATGAAAGAACGCGGGCACTGATATACATACAGCTGGCAATCGATGCACAAATGCTGGCCAGTGATACATATTTAAAAATAAAGAGAATGATTAAAAACATGCCTAATGGAACCAGGGCATAGCTGATATCATGGAAAGTAAAAAACCATAAGGAAACTAAGAAACCAAACATCGTACTGACTGCTTTTCCACCCTTAAAGTGCGCAAATACAGGATAACAGTGTCCGATACAACAAGCTACACCGCACCAGATGCTGCAGGAGCCATCAATCAAGCTTGCCAGACCCATGGCCAATACCACCTTTAAAATATCACAGGCAATAACGGAAATTCCGGCATTTCTTCCTAATACACGTCCGGCATTGGTACCTCCTAAGTTTCCAGACCCATATTGACGAATATCGGTTTTATAGAAAACCTTGCCAATGACCAATGCGAAGGGAATGGAACCTAAAAGATAGCCCAGTAAAATACAAAGAATCAAATATAAAAAATTCATAATCTCTCACCTTTTCAACAATTTTATTCTAAACAGTTTTATAGGAAATGTAAATTATATTTCGTTGATTGTACTATAATACATATGTTTAGATTCTAAACAACTATTGAATTATCAGATCATTCTGCTATGATATGAAGAAGAAGGAGTAAGTTTATGCATCCATTAATTGAACTTATTAAAAAGATATGGTTCCGGCATTAGGAGTCACGGAACCAGGGTGTATTGCCTTTGCGGTTGCGAAGGCAAAGAGTTATTTAACAAGTAAACCAGAAAGAGTAGTTTTATCGTTAAATAGCGGTCTATATAAAAATGCTTATACTTGCGGTATTCCCAACAGTTCTCATTATGGGATAAAATATGCTGCGGCATTTGGTTTAATCATGGCAGATTCTCAAAAAGGCTTGCAGGCTTTGGAAGGAATTACTCCGGATGACGACCGTAAGGCAGAACAATTAATTCAGAAAGATCGAATAATTGTAAAACTTAGTGGTATTTCCAGTGCATTATACTGTCAGGCAACTGTATATTCTAAACATGAAGAGTGTACAGTAACCATCGAGCAGTCGCATACAAATATCACATCCATTCGATTGAATGGGCAATCTATTTTTCATAATGTCATTCAAAACAGGCAAGATACAACACCGCTTATTCATCAATATTCTGTAAAAGATATATGGGAAGCAGTTCGATCTTTTTCAGAGGAAGAATTATCTTTCATTCAAAAAGCATTTGATATGAACATGTCTTTATTTAAAGAAGGACTCCAATCTCAGAAGACTGTTATTTTACATCAATTATATAGAATGAATGAAAATACAATCTTTTCAAAAGATGTGCAAAAAAGTGCCTCTTTATTGTGTAATGGTGCTATTGAAGCTCGTGTTTTGGGATTGGAGGCGCCTGCAATGAGTATAACAGGATCCGGTGCTCATGGAATTATAGCAACTTTGCCTCTTTATGCTTACTCTGTTTTAAATCATTGTACGAATAAACAGCTGTATCAGGCAACAGCATTGAGCTATTTGATTTGTATGTATATCAAGGAATATTCAGGTAAACTTTCAGCGTTTTGTGGCTGTGGGATTGCGGCTGGAACCGGAATGGCTTGTGGCTTAGTGTATCTTCAACAGGGAAATAAAGAACAAATCGATCATGTTATTCGAAACATGGCATCGAGCATTACAGGTATGATTTGTGATGGGGGAAACCATGGCTGTGTGATGAAAGGAATGGCTGCTGTTGATATAGCTTTTGAAAGTGCACAATTGGCAATGGCTGATGTTTCAATCGAATCTGTTCATGGAATTAATGGAATGTCGATTGAAGATACTTTAAAAAATATGGGTGAAATTGCTGATCCCGGAATGAGAGAAACAGAGAAGGTTATTGTGGATATTTTGAAAAAGAAATAATAGTTTTGATTTTAGATGAATACAAAAAAGGTTTATCCGTTTTAAATAGATAAACCAATGTATCCTTTAACAAAGTTTCGTTGTCATGATTCAGATTAAAGGAATTTTATTTAAAATCATTTTTTATACAAGTTATATATTGTTTTAACACTTTATAAAAACTTTGTATATCTTGTTCACTGCATGTTTCTAAGAGTTGATCGTATGTCTTTTTTATATCTTTCGTATCATACAATTTGTGTGATTGTGAAAGTTGATCTCCTTTCTCCGTAACATATAAATAGTTTATTTTTCGATCTTTAGAAGAGTTTTCTTTACGAATATAACCCTTTTCCAGAAGATTTTTTACAGTTTGTGAAACGGCACCTTTTGTCTTATTCCAAAAGCGGGCAACTTCGCTGACAGTAGTCCCCGGATGTTCTTCAATGAAAGTGGTTGTATGAGCTTCCATCATACTTACTTGTTCACCGGTTCCATAATCATGTTTGGCTAGAATATAGTTATAATATAAAATTACAAATTGATAGACGTAATCGTGTTGTTGGTTTAATTCTTTATATTGTAAGTTAATCTCATTTTTATGCATTTTTAACACTCCCAAGATGTCTTTATTATCGCATAAAAAGAAAAAAGGTACAAATACACAATCTTTTTGTTTAGAATCTAAATAAAAGTATTGACTCCATAGATTGAAAGCGCTATCATCTAAATAGATAGTATAGTTCCTAAACAACTAAAGGAGGATTTTATGAACTATAATTTTGATAAAATCATAGATCGTTCCAAGAATCATGCAGCCAAGTATGATGAACGAATCAAAAAGTTTGGTACAGAGGATGTCATTCCTCTATGGGTGGCGGATATGGACTTCAAGACCGCAC
>NZ_JBQKEP010000012.1:0-68507 GCF_052121255.1 Faecalicoccus sp. LCP19S3_E2
TACATACCTTCATATCAGCAGATAATTTTGGCTTTCTTCCCATAGAAAAATCCCACCTCCATAGATACACGTTTATTTATTTCGTGTGTCCACTTTAGTGGGATCATATCAATAGCTTTTAT
Organism: Faecalicoccus sp. LCP19S3_E2; assembly: GCF_052121255.1. Classification (NCBI taxonomy): domain Bacteria; kingdom Bacillati; phylum Bacillota; class Erysipelotrichia; order Erysipelotrichales; family Erysipelotrichaceae; genus Faecalicoccus; species Faecalicoccus sp. LCP19S3_E2. Next base: position 123 of record NZ_JBQKEP010000012.1, read on the forward strand.
GACTCTCTGTCTTTTTTAGAAGAATAAATGTTCAATAAGAATTTTAAAGCTGAGGAAAATCAACATGCATCCACCAAGATATTCAGCGTATTTTTGAAAAACAGAACCGACTTTTTTTCCTATGAGGACACAACAGAAAGATAAAATAAAAGTGATGACACCAATCCACAAAGCAGCCCATAGGATAGGGACTTGTAAAAAGGCAAAACTTACACCGACAGCCAAAGCATCAATGCTGGTGGCAATCGCCAATAATAAAACGGTTTTAAAAGGAATGGAATGAAGAATTTCACATTCTTCTTTTGCTTCATGTCCTTCTTTGATCATATTGATACCGATGATGCCTAATAAGACAAAAGCAATCCAGTGATCGATCTTGGATATAAATATGGAAAATTGACTGCCGGCAAAGTAGCCGATACAAGGCATGATGCCTTGAAAAATACCGAAGGCTAAAGCTAGAATAAAAGCATATTGTAAAAGACTCTTTTTTGGCAATGCCATACCTTTGGCTAAAGAGACCGCACTTGCATCCATGGCCAGAGAAACAGCGGTTAAAAGTAAAGTAAAAGTATCCATAATTCCTCCCAAAAAGAAACGAGACCCATGCGAAAAAATCGCATAAGTCTCGTTTTTTACAGTAAACCAGATCACCAGATCAATATGTTGATTTACTCACTTACCTATTTGTAAGATAACTACTCCCTTACGTATGTTTCATTCTAACAAAGACCAACAAAAACTGCAATTTTATACAGTTAGTATCCACTAATATAATTTGTGGTACAATAAACACATGGAAACAAAAAGATGTTTATTACGACACTGGAAGATTGAGGATGCTTTGCGATTATACGATTTGGCAAAGGATCCGGATATCGGACCGAGAGCAGGATGGCCGCCTCATCAAAGTGTAGAAGAGTCCAAAGAGATCATTAAAAATGTATTTAATTTTCCGGAAACCTATGCCATTGTTCTAAAAGAGACTAATGAGATCATCGGATGTATTTCGTTGATGTTTCAGGGACAGGCAAATGTGGAACTGCATGATAAAGAGGCAGAACTTGGATATTGGATTGGCAAAGCGTATTGGGGACAAGGAATTGTACCGGAAGTGGCAAATTCTTTATTGACTTATGGCTTTTCCCAATTAGAACTTACGCGCATCTTCTGTGGCTACTATAGTGAAAACAAACAAAGCCAAAGAGTTCAGGAGAAGTTTGGGTTCCGTTATCAATATACGATAAAAGATAAAATGGTTCTGGGAACAAAAAGACAAGAAATAGTCAATGTTTTGGAAAGGAGCAGTGCATGAAGCTATATATTGTTCGACATGGTCAAACCTGGTTTAATGTAATCGGTCGTATTCAGGGATGGTGTGATTCTCCTTTAACGGAAAAGGGAAGAGAGCAGGCAAAGAAACTGCGCTTATTTTTTGATACAGTTTCCTTGTCCGCTGGATATTATTCGGGAAGTGAAAGAGCAGGGGATACATTGGAGCTGATACTTCATGATCGAAATATTCCTATTCACAAGGATAAACGCTTTAAAGAAGTGTTTTTTGGAGATTACGAGGCAGAATATACAAAAACAATTTTCCCGGATGGTGTCGTAAATCCGGAGGTGTTCTACGAGCATGGCGGAGAGAATCGACATGATGCTGCTCAACGATTTTTGAGTGCATGCAAAGAGATTTCAAAGAAAGAAACCGGAGATGTTTTAATTGTCAGTCATGGATCGATCATTCGACAGTTCTTAGAGGAGAATTCAGAAGCGTTTCGACAGCTCGCAGCTACCAAAAATTTGACCAAAGCATTGGTTCCCAATTGTTCTGTCAGTATTGTCGAGATAGAAAATGAGAACATCGATGTGATACAATTGCCAACCGTTTATCATTGAGGGAGAAATCCCTTTTTTTATTTTCTAAAGATTAAACGATCAAAGAGATGAAAGTTCATCATCTATAAAATCTATAATTTCACTAGACATCATTCTATTTTTTCGATACACTATGTTAGCTAGAACTAACTAAGGAGGAGGTTGTATGAAAAAAATATGGAAAGTAAGTCTGGCAGCAATTTTAAGTTTTGTTCTTGCTGCCTGTAGTACAGATAGTGGAGTGGATACCAATAAACAAGAGTCGGATTCAACAGGTTATCCTATTACGATTGAACATGCTTTCGGTAAGACTGTTTTAGATCAAAAACCAGAAAGAATCGCAACGATTTCCTGGGGGAATCAGGATGTGCCGTTGGCTTTAGGTGTGGTTCCTGTCGGTGTGTCAAAGGCAAATTTTGGTTCTGTGAGTCAACAGGGATTGCATCCTTGGACACAAAAAGCTTTTGAGGATCTCGGTGTGACAAATCCTGTTGTTTTTGATGATACGGATGGATTGGATTTTGAAGCTATTGCCGATACCAGTCCGGATGTGATCCTTGCGGCATATTCTGGACTTACACAGGAAGATTATGACACGTTATCACAAATTGCACCTGTGATTGCTTATCCCGACAAACCTTGGCAGACACTTTGGCGCCAGCAGGTATTGTTGGATGCCAAAGGCATGGGAATGGAAGAAGAAGGAAAACAGCTGGTTGCCGATACAGAAAAGCTGATTCAGGATAAACAAAAAGAATATTTGCAGTTGGAAGGAAAGAGTGCTGCTTTTATATGGGTAGATACATCGGATACAGGTTCCTTTTATGTGTACTTACCTAAAGATCCCAGAGCATCTTATTTAACAGATTTAGGCTTAAGCTTCCCAAAAAGTTTAGAAGATCAGGTAAAAGATGCCGATGATTTCTCTATCTCCTTATCCAGTGAATATGCTGATCTTTTAAATGATGTAGATATCCTGGTAACATATGGAGATAGCACTACGTTAGATTTATTGCGAAAAGATGCGTTGTTTGGAAAGATCAAAGCTATTCAAAGAGGATCGGTAGTGGTTTTAGAAAATGATGGAGAATTAGCCGGTGCTGCTACACCGACGGTTTTAAGCATTCAAGCTACCATTGATTCTTATTTAAAAGAATTGGCCACGGCCGCAGATCAAGTATAGTATGAAGACAAAAGGCAAAATATATGTATTTGTTCTTTTAGTTATTTTACTGGTAGTTGTGATGATTTTATCTTTATCGATCGGGGCAAAATCTTTTTCGTTTTCTTCGCTGCTGGAAGCTTTTACGACATCAAAAGAATCGTTTGAAATCAGCGTAATCCAACAAAGACTGCCTCGAACGGTTTTTGGTGTATTGGCCGGTGCATCTTTAGCTGTATCTGGTTGTCTGATGCAGAACATCACAAGAAATCCGATTGCAGATCCCAGTATTCTAGGTGTGAACAGCGGAGCCGCTTTATTTGTGGTCTGCGGCATTTCCTTTTTTCGGATCAGCGGTCCGTTTCCCTATATAGTCTTAGGTTTTCTGGGGGCGTTGTTGAGCAGCTTTTTGGTTTATGGGATCGCATCTTCAGGAGCAGGAGCAACACCTTTGAAACTGGTATTAGCCGGAGCAGCGGTTTCAATTGCCCTGCAGTCTTTTATCAGTATGATCACAATGCCAAATACACAGGTGATGGATACATTTCGATTTTGGCAAACTGGCAGCATAAGCGGAGCTGACTGGTCAGGTGTACAATCACTCTTGATATGCTTTGGAATCGGAATGACCTTGTCGTTTGTATTGGCGCATTCTTTAAATATGACTTCTTTAGGGGATGAGCTGGCTACCGGATTAGGGGTTAGAGTGCAGAGAACAAGAGCATTAGCCGCTTTGGCCGGGGTTCTCCTTTGTGCTTCTGTTACAGCTTTGGCTGGCCCTATTGCGTTTGTCGGCTTGATGATACCGCATATCATGCGCCTTTTTTGTGGTAATAATATGCTTGTACTTCTTCCGTTTTCGGCTATGGGCGGCAGTATATTGTTATTGATATCGGATATATTAGGAAGAGTTCTGCTTGCACCATCACAGCTTGAAGTCGGCATTGTTACAGCGCTGTTGGGAGCACCGGTTTTTATCTGGATCGTTAGAAAGGCCAGGGTTAAAGGTTTATGATCAAAAAACTGGCATATAAGCAACGAAAACAAATGTGGATCTGTTTGCTGATTTTAAGTGGGGTTATCCTGCTTGCGGCCGGATTCGAACTGATGTGTGGAAATACGTTTTATACACCTGCGGAAGTGATTGATGCTTTGATTCATCAAGACAATTTTACGATTGTGCAGCTTCGGCTGCCTCGTTTACTGGTAGGAATCCTTTGCGGTTTTGCGTTTGGCATGGCTGGACATTCGTTTCAAACATTGTTCCGAAACCCTTTGGCAAGCCCGGATATTATTGGGGTAAACAGCGGTGCGGCTGTGTTTGCGATGTTTGGATTGCTTATTTTACACTGGAGTGGAATTTCTATCTCGATATTATCCGTTATAGGGGCATTATTGATATCATTTTTGATCAACCTGTTTGCCCGCAATACCTCTTCCAGGCTGACAAAGATGATTTTAATCGGTTTGGGTATACAGGCTTTTCTGCAAGCCTTGATTTCCTATATGATCTTAAAAGCAGCACCTAACGATCTTTCTAACGCCATGCGATGGCTGTCAGGAAGTTTAAATCATTCCTCTATGGATGAAGTGTTCCGCCTGCTGCCAATCGTAGTGATATTTGGAGTCATCTTGACCTTGATACAGCCCCATGTGCAGATCTTAAAACTATCAAAGGAAATGGCTGTTTCACTGGGGGTAAATGTGAAAAGAACACAAATCATTGTTTTTATTTGTGCTGTGTTTCTTGCGGCGGTTGCAGCCTCTACGACCGGTCCGATTGCTTCTGTTGCCTTTTTATCTGGTCCGATTGCCCAAAAGATCAGTCGATACAATCAGAATAGCCTATTGATTGCCGGACTGGTAGGAAGCCTGATTGTTTTATTGGCAGATTGTATTTCACAGAATGTGCTGCCGATTCGCTATCCGGTAGGCGTCGTCACCGGTGTACTGGGAGCGCCTTACTTGATTTATACTTTATTGCGATTAAACAAAAAAGGGGGAAGAGGATAATGCATACATTGCAGGTTCGACAACTAAGCTTTGCCTATGATAAAAAAGAAGTACTGAAAGATATAGAACTTCAAATCCCTTCTGGAAAAATCAGCGTAATTTTAGGAGCAAACGGATGTGGAAAATCCACTTTATTGAAAAATATGTGTAAGGTTCTGCGTCCGCAGAAAGGTCAGGTATTACTGGATCAAAAGGAAATTTGGACGTATAAATCAAAAGACTTAGCCAGAAAGATGGGGTTGATGCCACAATCTGCCCAGGTTCCTGAGGGCATAACCGTTTTTGATTTAGTCTCGCGGGGAAGATTTCCCTATCGTCAGGCATTTAAGACTATGGATACAAAAGATCTGGATGCGATTCAAGTGGCTATGGAATGGATGGATATCACAGATATTGCGGATAAGCAGGTAGATTCTTTAAGCGGTGGTCAGCGACAAAGAGTCTGGATGGCCCTGGCTCTGGCACAAGATACGGATATCCTGTTTTTGGATGAACCAACTACCTTTTTAGATATTCAATATCAAATAGAGATCTTAGATCGTCTTTATGAATTGAATCAGAAAAAGCAGATAACGATTTTAATGGTTTTACATGATATTAATTTGGCCGTACGTTATAGCCATCAACTGTTTGCCTTAAAAAAAGGTAAATTGGTTGCACAGGGAGAACCGAAAGACATTTTGACTTCCTCCCTGATAAAAGAGGTTTATGGCTTGGAATGTAAGATCATCGAAGATCCCTATTATCATTGTCCAATGGTTTTACCTATCGGAAAACATAAAGCATAAGGCGGTTGTGCCGCCTTTTTTTCACAAGATTCCCTCTTTGCCAAATATGTAAAATAAAATGGAAAGCTATGGAATTTTTCAGATAAATCTGATATGATATCTATGTAATGACCAAATTTAAATACAGTTTGTTTACGTATAATTTGACTGCGTTTAAAAATTAGTCATTATTTTTGACGGTAAGGATATAATAAACTACCCTTATTTAAACAATGAGATCCTTTAAAATTTGCTGTGTTTTGTATAGGTACTCCATATATTTTGATTTCATTGTTTATAGGGATTCTCCTATTCCCCGAATCATCTTAAGTTAACGTCTATAAAAAGAAAGGCCTAACGATCCTTTACCGTCTTAAAATAGTGTCCAAATTCTATGCATAGGGGCCTTTCTTTTTTTTTTTTTTTTGCGAAATAGTTGGTATAGAAGCGATGATTTCGTCTTCTTATATAGTTCTTTATATTTGTCCCATTAAGAAAGAAAGGGATAACATGGTCAGAGCCTATTCAAATGAATTAAAAAATAAGGTTTGTGTAAGAATCTGTAAAAACAGAGAATCAACTTCTATGGTTGCCAAAGAGATGGATATTCCTTTAAAAACAGTAGAAAAATGGGTGACTGCTTATTATAAGGACCCTAAAGTTTTTGAAGTGCCGGAAGGCTATATCTTTGAAAAAAGAAGAATGGATGCGCATCGCTATGATTCTTATACCAGAGAACAGCTGATTCGAGAATTAAAAAGAAAGGATACAAAAATTGTATATTTGCAGTCTGTTATCGAAAGCAAAAATTAATACTTTCGAAATATAGATTTTTTCATAAAAGAAAAGCCGATCAATAGATCGACTATTCATGTAGATATCGATGTAATGTCTCCAACAATAATTGTGTTACATCATTTGCTTTATCGGTAAAGAAAGAAGATTCTTCATCTTTCATGCTGTTGTAGGATAAAAAGATTACGGAAGAAAGGTTACTGATCACACGAGGATCGTGTTTATCATCGTCTTTTCCCAGTAGTTTTAAAATGTTTTTGAAATACTGTTCTTCAAAGTGTTTAAACTTATCCCACATCTGTTGGGTGCATTTTTTCTTGATATATGTAATATCTGAATATTGGATAAAGTTTAAATTTTTGAACATAGACTGATAAAGAAAACCGGTTTCCTGACTGCTGGCGCCGGCATTATCGGCCCATTTTAAAGCAGAGAATACGTTACCCATCTGCCACATCAAGGCATCTAAGATGAATTCTTCCTTGGATTCAAACAACAGGTAAAAATAACCCTTTGACACGCCGGCTACTTCTACAAGGTCATCCACTTTAACATTTTTGTAGCCGTTTTGAGAAATCATCTTTAATCCGGCTGTATACATTTTGATTTTTTGTTGGTACTTTTCTTCTTCGGTATAGATTTTTGGCATAGATATTCCCCCAATGCCAATATTGTATCAAAAAGTAGAAAGAGTTGAAAAGTATTTCGTTCTATCCAGATTCTCAATTTGCGAATTCTGAGAAAAGGAATTGAAAATTATCGAATTTGGTGTGACAATGATGACAGAATTAACCGTTGCACGTCATGAATAAGATTAGGCATACAATATGAAGTATGAGCGCTTTCCACGAAAATAAGATCTTATAAGGCATCAATGGTTGATGAGGAGGATGGAAGAAAGAGCCATCCTTTTTTTGTTTGAAAAAGAAATGGATTTTCGTTATATTGAAGTCATGAAACAAAGAATGATCTTAAAACCGGATCAAATACAGAGAACGGTCTTTAATAAGGATATGAAACGATCACTGGAAGTTTTACAGCTCAATAATAAAGATCTTCAGGCTTTTTTGATGGAAATCAGTTCACATAACCCTTTTCTACGCTATCAGGCATCGGATGAGGCACAAACTGATTTTACGATGTTTGCGACCCAGAAGCCATCTTTATTGGATGTCATGTTGGAACAAAACCGATTCGAAAAGAACAGTCTTAGTGAAGATATGATTGCCTATTTAACTTCGATGTTAGATTCAAATGGCTACTTTAAAGAAAACCTCTCTTCTCTTGTATCACAGTCCATATATACAAAAAAAGAAATCATGCAGGCTATTGATCAACTGCGACATATGGAGCCGCTGGGGTGTTATTGTTTTCACTTGAAAGAATCGTTAAAAGTACAATGCGAAGTTTCACCGCATGCTGCCAGTGAAACCGGAGAAATTCTTTGCGATTATTTAAAAGAGCTTTCTTCTCATGATTATTCAACTATTGTTGAGGGTACAGGTTTGAGCCTGGAAGAAATTGAAGAAGGGTTTCAGTTTATTAAAAGCTTGAATCCAAAGCCAGGATGTAACTACGCCAAAGATTCTATAGCTTTACAGCCGGAAGCAAGAGTATCAGTTGAACAAGGACAAGTTCTTGTAGAGATGATCAACCAGGATTTTGAGTTGGATGTATTGGAATATTCTTCCAGGGAATTGAAAGCTCTACGCCAGGAAGCGGATAGAATCTTAAATCAGGTGCGAAAACGCAGTCTTACGATTTTACAGATTCTTCAGATTTTATGTTCTTATCAAAGGGATTTTTTTGTTTCCGGAGCCGGTTTGAAACATTGTACACTGGAACAAGTAGCCAAGGAATGTGGTTTGCATGTATCCACGGTATCCAGAGCTATTCAAGGAAAATCTTTTGAGTTTAAAAATCGGTATTATCCGATCAAAAAGTTGTTGTCACATGATGGTTTCATGGATGTGGATGCGGCAACAATTGAAGAAAAAATCGTTGATTTGATACATGCAGAGGATCATGTGCATCCTTACAGTGATGCCAAATTACAGCTTCTTTTAGAAAACCAAGGTATTTTTATCGCAAGAAGAACCATTGCGAAATATAGAGAACATTGCGGAATCCTTTCTTCCAGTAAGAGAAAGAGTAAAGGTTAGAGGTGGTATGATGTCGCAGATTCAATTAATTCGAGTAGATAACCGTCTGGTGCATGGACAGGTAGGTATGACATGGAGCAGTGCTTTAAATATTGATGCGATTGTCGTGGTGGATGAAGAAGTGGTTTATAATGTCTTTTCACAAAAGCTGATGGCCAGTATTGCCAAAGCGGCTAATCTGGACATTGCTTTCTATACAATTGAAGATTTTGTGACTACGTTTCAGAAACAAAAAGATACAAAGAAAATTTTTGTAATCGTTAAAAATATCCAAACAGTGCGCAAGTTATATGAAAAAGGAATTCGTTTTCCTAAGATCAATATTGGTAATATTCACTATGAAAGAGGACGCTATCCGTTAAATAAGAAAATGTATTTGACAGAAACGGATGTGCAGGACTTAAACTATCTAAACGAAGTAGGAAATACGATTTTTTATCAGGATGTGCCGGGAACGATGACAGAAAAAATTGAATTGTTGGATTTTGAAAAGCTGAAAAGGAGATAGACTATGGATATAAAAAAATCACTGTCACAAGAGTTAAAAAAGCGGTGTGAAACTCTTAAACTTTGTGAAGATGAACGCTTTAGTGCTGCCTCTCTGGCAGGTGCGTTTCACATTACACGGAATACGGCATCACAATATCTGAATGAACTTGTAAAGAAAGGTACCGTAGTCAAAGTAAATTCACGTCCTGTCTATTTTTTTGATCGCCAGATTTTAGAAGAAAAATTAAAAGTGTCTTTGGAACATTCCGTTTATGATTCGATGGACGATCTGATGCGGGTGACCAATCATGACTTTGAGAAAATGATTGGCTGCAACGGATCACTTCGTGCTTTGATTTCACATTGTCAGGCTGCCGTGACATATCCAGATCACGGACTTCCCATTTTGATTTATGGTCCTACCGGTACAGGCAAAAGCATGCTTGCGAATTTGATGTATGAATATGGCATACATCAGGGTATCTTAGATAAAAAATCAAAATTTATTGCTCTAAATTGTTCTGAATATGCCAACAATCCGGAGCTTTTGACCGACAATCTTTTTGGACATGTCAAAGGTGCTTATACCGGTGCAGAAAATGAACAGGCAGGTTTGATCCAATTAGCTGATCAAGGAGCGCTTTTTTTAGACGAGGTTCATTGTTTAAAAGCCGAGTGTCAGGAAAAATTGTTTCAATTCATGGATAAGGGAATCTATCATAAAGTAGGAGATAATGAAAACTGGTATCGTTCCAGCTGTCGTTTGATTTTCGCAACGACGGAAGATCCTCAACAAGTTCTTTTAAGGACAATGCTTAGACGAATACCGATCGTGATTTCAATTCCTTCTCTCAGTCAAAGACCGCAGGTAGAAAAGATCGAGTTGATCTATACGATGTTGATGAAAGAAAGAAACCATCTTCGAAAAGATGTGTTTATTTCGAATCTGGCATATCAGGCCTTGTTGGATCATGAATATAAAGGCAATATCGGAGAACTGCAGAATGTGATACGTGCTACATGTGCCAATGTACTTGTTCATCAACAACAGAATGCACTTCGAATTCGACTTTTAGATTTACCGGAATATTTATTTGCTTCGATGAATACACTGCAGTTAAAAAACTATGATCAGGAAGACGAGGCAATGATCTCTATTACGGATCTGAATAAAGAACGAAAGTCTAAAACACCGCTGTTGCAGTTGTATGATCGATTGTTGGAAACAGTTCAGACTTGTCAGGACGAAGAGGAAGACCTACATCAGATCATTACTCGCTGTAAATATTTGATTCAAAACTTTTTTGATCTTTTATTCTTTCGACAGAAGTATCGTTCTATCAGTTCCAACGAAGATTACTTGTTAAAGATGTTGGACAAGATTTGTTCTATCGTGATGAATCGGTATTCTTTTACGGTGCCAAATAACCAAATTAAAATCTATTCCAAGGCGTTTGTGGAATACTCTAAAAACGCAACAGATGCGATGTTGTGGCAATCTTTTCATGTGCAGGAAGTACAATCCATTCAGACATTGATTCAAGAGCAATTTCCCCGTGACTACAGTGTAGCCAGTGAAATTGTCGATAATGCATCATTGAACTTAGATATCAAAATGGATGATTTCATGCGTGTTATCATGACGCTTGCTTTGATTGATACAGAAAAGAAAGAAAATAATGGACGTGTAGGTTTGATCTTATGTCATGGATATTCGACTGCCAGCAGTATTGCCGATACAGCTAATCATTTATTGTCGGAACATATCTTTGACGGTATTGATATGGAACTTAAGATTTCCATTGATAAGATCGTGCAGCTGGTGGAAGATTATTTGAAACGCAAAAGCCCAATTCAGGAATTGATTCTTTTAGTGGACATGGGAAGCTTGGAAGCCATTTATAAGAAGATACATCTTTCAAACTGTAATATCGGATTGATCAATTACGTATCCACGGCAACGGCTTTGGAAGTAGGGCATGCGATTCAACATGGAAAAGTGGTAAAAGAAATCTTACAGGATGTAAAAGCTGAATTTTCTTTATCCACACACTTTATAGAAGGAATTCGAAAAGAAGATGCGATCTTAACACTTTGTGCGACAGGATTTGGAGTGGCCAAGAAGATCTCTGAACTGTTGAAAAGCTCTTTGCCTAAGCCGGTTGAACTGGATATCATTCCTTATGATTATCAGTCTATTTTAGATCATGGCAAAGAAGATGCGATCTTTTCACAATACAATATACGCTTGATCGTTGGAACGTTAGATCCATGTGTAGAGGACGTAGAATACCTATCTTTGGAAAGTTTGGTAGCCAGCGATGGAATTCAGGAGTTGATGAAGTATATCAGCCCGTATTTAAATTCGGATGAGCAGAGTATGTTCGAACAGAATATCATGAAGAATTTTACTCTTTCCAATATCGTAAATCATTTGACAATATTAAATGCGGAAAAGGTTATTGATGATGTAGAAGATTTTGTCGTACAGGTGGAAAGTGCTCTGCATAAAACGATGGATGCGACAGTTCGAATGGGATTATATGTACATATTAGTTGTCTGATTGAAAGACTGATGCTTCGACAGGGAATTGAAAATGTGGAAGGCATGGAAGATTTCAAAGCGAAAAACAAAGATCGAATGGAAATCGTACGACAGGCTTTTAGTGGGATTGAAATGCATTATAGTGTCGAAATACCGGATCCTGAAATTATGTATATTTTAAATTATCTATAAAAATTGCTTTATATAAAGCGTATTTGGCGTGCTCGACAGAAGTTGGCACGCTTTTTGCTATAATATAGGTGTAAAGAGAAAGGAGGAGATGAAAGTGCCAAACATACTTTTAACTCGAATTGATAATCGTCTGGTACATGGTCAAGTTGGAGTGACATGGACAAAAACTATCGGTGCTAACTTACTGGTTGTAGCTGACGATGAAACTGCACAAGATGAACTGACCCAGCGGTTAATGACTGTAACCGCAAAGTCATCCGGTGTAGGAATTCGTTTTTTCTCAATTGAAAAAACAGCTGCCATCATTGACAAAGCAGCACCAAGTCAAAAAATCTTCATCATTTGTAAGACGCCTAAAGATGTGCGTCGACTGGTGGATGCCGGAGTTGAAATAAAAGAAGTCAACGTCGGCAACATGCATTATGCAGATGGGAAACATCAGCTTACCGCTAAGGTCTATGTTGATGATCAGGATATGGAGGATTTGAAATACCTGGCATCAAAAGGCATTCATGTGTATGCACAAGATGTTCCCGGAGATACAAAAACTACGATTGAATAATACAAGGAGAGAGATTTATGGAAATTACATTTATACAGGGAATCTTACTTGCGATCATGTGTATTATCGTAGGTTTGGATTTCTTCCTGGAAGCATTTTTCCTGTTCCGTCCTTTAATGGTTTCTACATTTACCGGAATTATTTTGGGAGATGTTGTTCTAGGACTTAAGGTAGGTGCTTTGATTGAACTAGCTTTTGCCGGTTTAACACCGGCTGGAGGAACACAACCACCAAACCCGGTTATGGCCGGACTCATGGGAACTGTTCTTGCTTATACAACCGGTTGTGAACCTGAACAAGCTTTGGCTTTATGTTTACCATTCTCATTTTTGGGACAATACATTATTTTGTTCTACTACTCCGCCTTCTCATTCTTTATGGGAAAAGCAGACGATTGTGCTGCCAATGCCGATATTAAAGGAATTGCACATATCAACTATCTGACAATGGGAATTGTTTCAATTACTTATGGTGTATTGGCTTTCCTTTGTGCTTATGTGGCACAGGCTCCTATGCAGGCATTTGTAGAATGGCTGCCGGAAATCGTCACACACGGTTTGGAAATTGCCGGAGGTATCTTACCGGCTGTTGGTTTTGGTATGCTGCTTCGCGTTATGATGAAAGTCAAATATATTCCTTATTTTATCGCTGGTTTCTTAATGGCATGCTTTATCGATATGCCAAACTTGTTACCGGTAGCCTTGTTAGGTCTGATCTTTGCGTTGATGGACTTCTTTGGGGCAAAACAGCGTAAGGCAGAAGTTGAAGCGGCCATTGAAGAAGCTGGATTAAATGGAGGTGACACTAATGTCGGAATCTAAAAAACTGACATCTAAAGATATTACGATGCTGGGTATTCGTTCATCTTTCCTGCAGGCTTCCTTTAACTATGAGCGTATGCAGTCTTGTGGCTTTACATGGGCCATGTTACCGGCATTGAAAAAAATCTATGGAGATGATAAAGAAAAATTATCCGCTGCTATGGTCGATAATTTAGGATTCATCAATACCCATCCCAACCTGGTTGGATTCTTGATGGGGTTAATGATCTCTTTGGAAGAAGGAGGCGCTAACCGTGAAACTGTCAATGGTTTGAAACTGGCTTTGTTTGGGCCAATTGCCGGTATTGGTGATGCGATCTTCTGGTTTACGATTCTTCCGATCGTAGCCGGTATTTCCTGCTCCTTTGCGACACAAGGCTCTGTATTAGGTCCTATCGTATTCTTCTTAACATATCTCATTATTTGGATCTTACGTATCGTATGGACTAAACTAGGCTATCGTCTAGGTACAAAATCCATTGATATGATCACATCCAACTCTGATATTTTAGCTAATGCGGCAACAATTTTGGGTATTACAGTTATCGGGGCTTTGATTGCATCTTATGTATCGATTACATTGCTTCCGGTTATCACTGTTGATGGTGGTATCGAAGTAGCGGTACAGGAACAATTCTTTGATAACATCTTCCCGAACATCTTGCCTATGGCAGTTACTCTGCTTTGTTTCTGGCTGTTAAAGAAAAAACAAATCAGTCCGGTTGTCTTGATTGTAGGAATCATCGTAATTTCTATTGGATGCTCCTGGATTGGCTTAATGTAGTAAAGCTCCTTTCATGATCTTGTCAGTTTGGCGGCAAGAGATTCTATAAGGGTCGGCACCTAAAGTCGATCCTTTTTGATATACTAATTATAAGGAAGGATATCGATATGAACATAAAAGGAATTTTTTTTGATGTGGATGGAACATTGATTTGTCATGACCATGGAAGAATTTCAGAGAATACTCTGAAAGCTTTATACACTTTAAAGGAAAAAGGAATTTTACTGTTTCTGGCAACAGGGCGACACATTACAGAATTAAAAGAACTGCAGATTGATTTTCCATTTGATGGCTATGTGTTGTTAAATGGGCAGCTTTGTCTGGATCGTCAAAGACAAGTGATTTTTTCCAATCCCGTTGAGGGCAAGGATAAAGAAAGATTAATCCATCTTTTTATATCGCGTGCTTTTCCCATGGTCATCGTTGAAAAAGAGCGTCTTTACATCAATACGGTAACAGATCAAGTACAACGGGCGCAAAAAGCTATATCAAGTACAGTCCCAGAGGTGGCAAAATACAAGGATCAGCCATTTTATCAATGTACAGCATTTATTGATGAACATAAGAGCCGTCAATTAGCCCGGGAATTAACAAATTGCGTGATTACACGCTGGAATCCCTATGGGGTGGATATCATTTCCAAACAGGGAGGAAAAGATAAAGGCATTCAAGCCATGCTTGCTTATTTTGGGATGGGTGCTCAAGAAACCATGTCTTTTGGAGATGGACAAAACGATAGGGAAATGCTTCAGTATACCAAAATTGGTATTGCAATGCAGGAAGCTGATCCCGTGGCCAAAAAAGCAGCGGATTTTGTGACAAAGAGCGCAAAAGAGGATGGAATTGTCTATGCTTTAAAACATTATGGAATTTTATAGATGGAGGCATTATGAAAAATATATGCATTTTAGGACTGGGCTCGATAGCGCATAGAGTTGCTGTAGGCATACAAGCAGCTAAAAATGCGCAATTGTATGCGGTGTGCTCTCGCAGTTATCAAAAGGCACGAGAATTTGCTCAACGCTTTACCCTTCCTTGTTTCTTTGACTCCATGGACGCTATGTTACAAGATGAAAAGGTGGATGTCATCTATATATGCACACCCAACCCATTGCATAAAGCTCATATTTTAAATTGCTTAGCCCATGATAAACATGTGATTTGTGAAAAGCCAATGGTATTATATACGCAAGATCTGGTAGAGTGCTTTGTCATGGCTAAAGAGAAACATCGGTTTTTGATGGAAGCGCATAAGTGTGTCTTTACACCGCTGAATCAAAAAATTCATCAAATGATACATGAAGGAATCATCGGCAAGGTGCATTTGATCGAAGCGCAGGATGCGGATGATGTATGGGTCCAAAAGAAAGCAGTGTCTCCCTGGCATTTTGAAGATGAAGGTGGCGGTTGTTTGTACGATATTGGCGTGTATCCTATTGCTTATGCCAATTTCATGGCACAAAGTTCAATCAAACAAATACAGCTTATGGATCAAAAGATGAATGATCATTTTACGATTCATGCACAGGCTAATATTTTATATGAAAACGGTATAATGGCGCATATTGCCACCAGCTGGGTATCAAAAATGGAAAACACAGCGCATATTTATGGAGAAAAAGGGTCTATTCACTGTCAGAATTTCTGGAAGAATACCGAAGCTACATTGATGCGTGACGGCAAAGAAGAAAAAATCAAAGTATCGATGAAAAGTGATTTTACAGGAGAAGTACAACACGCAATCGAATGTATTGAAAAAGGATTCACGGAAAGTAAAGTGATGGGGTTAGAGGCATCTCGTCAAATCCTTCAAGTCATTGAATCCTGATATGGTTAGAATCTGGGCATTATGTCCAGTTTTTTTAATACAAAATTATAGACGTATTCGTCTTTAATATGTATAATCATAAATAGACGATTTCGTCTATAAGGAGGATCTTGAACATGGAGTTGTTCTATTTGGGAATGTCTATTTTAATGGCTTTGGTGATGGGAAAATTCGTATCCAAAATAAAACTTCCGGCTATCTTGGGATGGTTGCTTGCAGGAATGCTTTTAGGGCCCCATGCTTTTCATTTGTTAGATGCACAAATATTGGAATCAGACTGGTTTATCATGATTGAAAAATTATTGGAATGTATCGTGGGTCTTATGATTGGAACGGAAATGGTTTGGAACAAGTTGAAAAAATCGGGGAAACAAATTCTCATCATGACATTGACAGAATCTATAGGTACTTTTATAGCTGTATCTGTGGCCTTTGGTATCATCTTTTCCATTGTTGATGTTCCTCTCTATTTGGCATTCCTATTTGGCGGCATAGCTCTAGCCACAGCACCAGCTCCTTCTTTATCCATCGTCAATGAATTTAAAACCGACGGACCTGTCACAAAAACATTGATTCCCATGGCGGCTTTAGATGATTTGGTGGGGGCCATAATCTTCTTTACCGTCATTGCGATTGTTGCCACACAACTTTCAACGACTTCGATCTCCATTGGTGTTATGTTGTTGTTTGTGTTTATTCCTGTTTTCTTAGGACTTATTCTAGGTTTTATGACCGGTAAATGGCTTCAAAAATTAAAACAAATACAATCCATGCTGATGGTCCTGATTGGAATGTTATTGGTTTGTGTAGGAAGCGGTTTCTGGATCAGTCAACAATTACCTTTGCCTATATTTAATTTTATGTTGTTGGGAATGGGTTTTTCGGCAGCTTTTGCCAACTGTATTCCACCAAACAAATTGGATCAGATTATGAAATATATAAATCCTGCGATTCATTTTTCTCTTGTGATTGTGATTTTAAATTTAGGGGCACCGCTAGATTATCATTTGATTTTAAACGCTGGCTTTTATACACTAGTATATATCTTGGTTCGTGCAATAGGAAAGTATATTGGAGCCTATGTGGGTGCTAAATGGAGTCATGCACCGGATACAGTTCGCAAATATTTGGGATTCACATTACTGCCTCATTCCGGCGTATCTTTAGTTTTTACCGGTATAGCGGTATCTATGCTTCAAAGTACAGCTTTAGAATGTGCAACTATTTTACAAGGAACAATTGCGGCAGCCGCTGTAATAAATGAAGTCATTGCCGTATTCTTTGCCAAAAAGGGATTTGAATGGGCCAATGAGCTAAATCAAGGGAAAGAAGGAAAAACATGCGACAAGAGGAAAGAAAAAGAAAGAGCCGGCAAAGTATTTTCATGGCTGCTTTCCAAGAATTCGGGACGCTAGGTTACGAAAATGTCAACATAGAGAAAATATGTAAAGTACATGGAATTTCCAAAGGAATGATGTATCATTATTTCTCAAATAAAGATGATCTTTTTCTAGCTTGTGTACAAAAGGTCATTGAAGATTTAACAAGTTTTGTACAAAAACAGCTGCCGGAAATAGAAAATAAAGATGTTTCACTTTCTATCCGAGATTTTATTCTGCTTCGACAGACTTATTTTGATCACCATTTACAACAAAAGGCAATCATGGAAACCGCCATGGTCAGACCACCGGCACATTTAAAGGTTCAAATTCATGATTTGCGAAAACCGTTAATTGAAATAAATCATAAATTTTTAAAAGAGCAGCTGAAAAAGATAAATTTGAGAAAGGAAATCGATGAAGAAAAAGCAATTCGATATATAGAAACCTTAGATATCTTTTTTCAGTCTATCCTAAGAGAATTTGTATCTGACAGAACACAAAATATGAATACATTGATACAGGGTGTGAATGACTTGTTAGATCTGCTTCTTTTTGGCATCCTAGAATAGGACTTGTAAAATACACAATAAAAGAGCATCTCTATGGACTGGGGATGCTCTTTTTGGAAATATTTAACGAAGGATTTGATCCATGAAATCAATGATACCTTGTTCTACTTCATTCTTGATATCAGCATAGTTATGGATTTCATGACGATAACCGCTATATACTTTTGTTTGTACTTTGTGTCCTGTTTGTACTAACCAGTTGGTCACTTCATAGATTCCTTTTCCATATTCTCCAACCGGATCTTGATCGCCGCCGATATTATAAATTGGCAGATCAACTGGAACTTTGTTTGCCCATTCTGTGCCTTCGATACACTGCATCATTTGTGTGAAATCATACAAGGCCTGATTTGTTGTCGCTTTTGTAAAGGCATCAAAAGGATCGTTGGCATGATCTTGTTGAACATAGGGATCAGCACAGATCCATTCATTTCCTAATTTGGCATCTGGAATTCTTTCGCACATCCAGCCCATTAAATCGACAGTAAATTGTGAATCGCTTTCTTTTCCTTTACCGGCATCGATTGCTTCTTTGATCTTAGCAGCCGCTTCTTTGGCACCTCTAAAAATACCTGTTGTTCCACATATCGTAGCGCCTGTTAATTCGTCGCCATAAGTGGCCATGAAATCACGAGTAATAAAAGAACCCATGCTGTGGCCAAACAGAAAGTATGGAAGATTCGGATATTTTTCCTGCACGATTGTTTTGAGTGTATGCTCATCTTCCATCATCGTATGAGGCCCTGCATTGCCCCAATCGCCCCAGGTATTATTAATCATTGCCGTTTTTCCATGGCCCACATGATCATCGGCCGCCACAATATATCCGGCTTCGGTCAAGTGAGCAATCATGTGAAGATAACGGCGGGAATGTTCTCCGAATCCGTGAATCAACTGAACGATTCCTTTTGGCTTGCAGGCAGGAACATAGATCCAGCCTTGTACCTGATCTCGCTTGTTGTAAGAAAGAAAACTAACTTCATGTAACATATATAACACCTCCTGTATGTTTTCTTTATGTTTTATTGTCACTTACATGATTACGCTTTTTCTGGCAGAATACAAGCTTTTTTGACCTGAAAATGATATAATGGGCACATTATGAAAAGGGTATCAAAAAGAAAAGTGTATTGGGGAAGATTACTGGTCTTGATCTTACCTGTATTTTTGGTTTTGGGATTCATAGGCTTTGGTGTATATAAGCTCCTGTCGTATCCCACAGAAGAAATACTGCAAGTGAAAAAGCCGGAACACATTACGCAGGAAACATTTGATCAACTTAAAGAGAAAACTTTAGAAAATCACGAGTATAAACCAATCTTTTTACATTTGGATCAATATTCACAGGATATACTGGAATTTTTATTGAAGGATGAAGATCGACTGTCTTTTGTAGAAGCATATCCGCAGAAAGAAAACTATACAAATGGTCCTGGAACATTAAGTGAATCGCTGGATACCATTCCTAAACTATTACAATGGGATCTTAGATGGGGCTATATTCCTTATGGGGAAAATGATATTTATTTGACAGGGTGCGCTCCTACCTGTCTGTCTATGGTTTTTAGTTATCTTCTACAAGATGCGTCACTTACACCGGATGTTTTGGCAAGCTATTCTTCCCAGCAGGGATTTTATGTCAATGGAGCAGGAACAGACTGGCAATTTTTAACGGATGCAGCCCAACACTATGGTGTACAGGTGGAAAGAGCACAAGTCTCTTTACAAGATATGAAGGCACGATTAGAAAATCATCAGATTCTTGTATGTAGTATGCTTCCCGGTGATTTTACACAAGTCGGTCATTTTATCTTGGTAACCGGTATGGAAGATGGAGAGTTTACCGTTATTGATCCAAACAGCAAAAAGCATACGAATCAAACATGGGATCCAGATACTTTACTGTCACAAATGCAGGCAGTATGGTCATATTCCGTATAAAAAAGCACAACGAATCTGACTGTTGATGTTATAACCCTTATTTTAGATTGATCCTTAGTTCAAACGATTCCGGTTCTCCACGCTTCTTAATTTCGGTCTTTGTAACATATATTGACTCGATGATACCCTTTAAAAAATGATTTTTAGCTTCTACGGATACGGTGTTATCTTCTAGCGCGTCGATTGCGTGCTTCAAAGATTTGGTCATATCCACTATATGGTTTTTGTTTTCTGCTTCTTTTTTTATCTCCTCAATGGCTTGTATATTCTCTGCCCTTTCCTGTGCAAGCTTATCGTTTCTCTCCTTAAAAACCTCTTTTGTATATATGCCCGATTCCAGCAGATCGTACAAGTTCATCTGCTTTTTTTCTATCTCTTTTCGCTCGTTATGAAGATTATCGAGTATGACCTTATGATCCGGTCTGCTTGTTTTTCCGTTAGAGATTTGCACCTCAAAATCTTTTAAACTACTTTTCAAGACTTTGATCACCTCTGTTTTTATACTTGTTTCAAGCACCGATACATTTGTACATTGACCATACATTTTCGCATGACAGACATATCTCCGCTTTTTACCGTCAAGGCGCATAAGGCATAAGACTGATCCGCATACTCCGCATCTCAATATACCGGCAAAAGGGTTTACTAGCTTGCGTTTCTTCGGTACTTTCGCAGCTGCCTTAGCGAGTATATCCTGGACTTCATAAAAAAGATTCTCGTCAACAATTGGCTCGTGTAATCCTTTCACGCGGATCTCGTTTTCAGTTTTTACCCGTTTTTTCTTTATTTCCCCGTCTTCATAAACTTTTATAACGCTGGTGCCATTCCATCTAATGTACCCGATATAGATATCGTTTTTAACCAAACTTCGTAAAGCTGGCATAGTAAAAGGGTTCCCCTTTCTCGTCTTTACTCCTTGCGCATTCAGCCATGTCGCAATTTCGTTAAAGCCTTTGCCATTTCTTTTCATTCTGAAAATCTTACGCACATAGTACGCCTCATAGTCGTTGATTTTTAGAGTGGGGTGCTTATCGATGTAATATCTCTCATATCCAAAAGGTATTGTGGATCCTATGTAGTTCCCACGTTTGACTGACTCCTCCCTTCCAGCACGCATGATGCGTTTACTGTACTCCAAGTAGTCATTACCTCGCAGTAGTTCATCCTGGAAATATCGGCGGTCCATATCCAATGATAGGTCATAGTCATGCATCGGGGTTACCACGTGGGTATCGGAATATCGAAAAGCATTGACTATCGTTCCACAGTCCAGCAGATCGCCACGAGTTATACGCTGCGGATCAGCTACAAGGACACCAAGACATTCTTTTTGTTCGATGATCTGTAGGACTTTCTGCATATAGGGGCGGTCGGCTATCGTCTCACCGGACACTACTTCTCTATAGATATTTTCCTCCGGTATGGCGTGACCAAGCCTTCTTTTTGCGTAGTCCTGTAAAATGCTCTCGTGCTTTGCGACCACCTCTTCGACTGACTCGTCCGGTCGATCCGCACGAGACTTCCTTAAATACATAATGTAGTAATTCATAAAAGTACCCATCCTTTCTTTTTATTGGTAAATCTGATAAAATGGGTACATAAAAAGTTATATGATTAGCGGTCATACTTTTTATGTATCCCGGATGTGCTGGTAACACATCCAAACAATCCCTTGGTGCTGGTAACACTGGGGATTTTTTATTTACTTGTGCTTTTCAACAACTTCGTAGTGTTCTTTTAATTTCTCTAGTCCTTTATCTGTAGGTTTTCCTTTATCGTCTACATATCCATATCTTTGCAAAAGCTTGAGTTCCCTACCAAAGCATATTCCGTACTTATATTCAAAATATGATGGTATCCTTTGATAGCCATAGGGGTATTTATTAAGCCAGTAAAGCATATATACGTGGCCCGGCAAAAAGCCATCCTTAAATCTTGTCATCATTTCTCTTTTAACCAATGACTGATCCGGAAACATTGCGACTTGCTTTAGCCACGTAGAATTCAGCTCACGATCCTCAGAAATGAAAGGATCGTATAGGTAATCACTATAATATTTTTGGATGATTTCTTTTCTATATGACTTACTTGCATCTCTTTGTCCAGCAAGATCACGCTCATCGGGCACATATTTTTTGAAATTCTTTTGCGGCGATTTTTTAGGAGCTGGATGCTTGGTATAAATTCTTTTCCTGTATCCATCTGGCAAGGTATTAAGTGTTATTCTCTCTACTTCCATGTTTCCGTCATTGGGGCCTGTATCAATAGTGATGCTAGATTGCTTTTTCCACACCGTAAATCTGGCTCCTGCGACAGTCATATCTTTAAAGTAGTAAATAGCACCTGGATTATCATGAGCGTTAAAGGTTAATGTAAATGGGCACTTTGGATCTTTCCCAGTTCGCGTCTTTGGTTCTTCTAACAGATTTAGTATCGTTCTGCTTCCGACTGATAGCTTGGGGTAGCAATCATCTATAATATGATTTGCTTCTTCAACTAGATGATTAAGCTTTTTCACGTCAGAGAGTAAAGCCTTTCTTTGAGCCTCATCAATATCAAGATATTTAACTTGTCTACCTTTGGGTGGGACTGTCTTGATTTCTTCTTTATTTTCTACACTTTCTTCTTTATTCGCTGTAGTTACTTTTTCTTCGTTGTTCATCCCAAAAAGCCAGCTTAATAGTCCCATAACGTGATCTCCTATTGTTCTACTGAAAACTTGAATTTATATTTTCCTATAACTCTGAAACATTCATTAGCTACATCTACCATGATAGGGTCATACTTGTCATTGGCCGATTCTAGCATGATCATCCCGCTAGGGAGACAACGGTATATTTTGCAATAAGCAGATTCATTATCTATGCAGAACGCACCGATTTGTCCATTCTCTAAATGACTTGTTTTTTCGAAAACAAGGATATCTCCGTCCTTTATACCTTTTCCGATCATGCTATCGCCGTGGGCGGTATTGGCAAAATACTCAACGCCAAGCCTCATGTATTTGTCTGGTATTGCGATATAGTCCTCGGGGCGCTCATCAACAAACATGCCCGCACCGCAGGATATATTGTCAAACAACGGTATATTGATCAGACTCGGTACATATCTCATTTCTTTTGGCTCAACAAGGTCAGCTTTTTCGCAACCAAAATAGTTGGCCATCTGCTCGATCTTATCAATACGAGGATAAGTATTTCCTTTCAACCAATCCACAAAAGTGGTATAGGGTATATCTAAATCGCTACATACTTCTGTGCGAGTTTTTCCTGATATATCTAAAAAGCGCTGTATGTTTTCTGCCATTACTTCCTTATTACCTAAGTTAGACATATTATCACCTCTTCTCGTGCACCTATATTATATAGGATAACCCGTAAAAAATTCAAGGTTTTTGTAACTATTTACGGAAAAACCGTTGACATTACGGTTAAACCGTAGTATTCTTTAGGTACAAAGAAAGAGGGTGACACATATGCCGGACAACATCAAAGTTACATTAAAAACTGCAAGAGAATTAAAAAAGCTGAGTCAAGAAGAAGCTGCCGAACAAATCGGGGTTAGTGTAGATACGCTTAGTAATTATGAGCGGGGCAAAACTTTCCCGGATGTAAAAACCTTAAAGCGCATCGAAGAGGTTTACGAAGTTTCTTACAATCAGCTTATTTTTTTAACTTAAAATTACGGTTTAACCGTAAAAAGGGAAGAGGGAGATAGAGATGACTAAAAAAGAGAAAGAGCTTGAACATGATCGTCAAACATTACAGATGATGAGCCGCGTCAGCAAGCACGCAGAAGTGCAGCAGATTATCGATAGTCAAGAAACTAAGGACTCATGGCAAATAGCCTTTTACATCATGGCGTTTGCAGCCGGATGCCTGTGCACAACAGCGTTGATGATGGCGCTCAATATTCTGCAATAGAAAGGAGGGGTGACATGATCAAGGTTACGGTGATCCCGTCAAAGGACCCACCAGAGGTCGTCCAAAAAAGGCGGGAAGAAGCGGTTAGGAGATTCTTCCTGGCCATAGAAAAGGAAAAAGCGCAATCACCGACCAAAGTAGAGAGCGCTCAATAGGTGGATTACTTTTATAATCCATCTCCATTTTAACACAAAAGAAAGGAGATTAGAAACTATGTATCAACTACCGGACAAGCCGAAAGGAAGAAATTTGGATTTTCTGATCAACTATCACGGTAAATTACAAGATTTGTACAACTATGAGAAAGTTTGGGATTCGATGGAAGCTTGTGGAAGAGCAGAATCGTTTATTTACAAATTTAAGGACGTCTTACCAGACGCAGAAAAAGATAATGATACCCACTTTTACTTACTGGGCAAAATGTGGGCCTGTCATGACTACCTTGAGGGTGAGGATCAATGACCCTCGATGTATTTAGAGCTAAGCGCCTCTATTTCTCAGCTGAGGCGTTCCTGGCCGACGTGGGACGTCAACCGAGAAAAAATGACTGGATCTACAAGATGGACGGACGGCCGATCGTACAGTCAAAGACCTATCCCGCAGGGGGCGGAAACGGAACGAGCGTAACGCTTGGACGTATTAAAGGTACGCACTTTTGGGTATATCCCGAATGGTGTCGAAAAGAAGGAGAATAAAAAAATGTTTAAAAAAGAACCAATCACAATAACCGAGGAACAGTTTGTTAAGGCAGCGGCGAAAGCCACGGAAAAGGTTTTTAATGGAACGAAAGATCCTGAAATCATATTGCCTATGGGAATTATGACCTCCATTATAGCGCGTGAATTATTCCATGCGGGGGGGGGGGCAGACTGATGACAATGTGGAGGCTTAACTATGATCGACGATGTACTTGTTGATGTATTAAGACGCACCGGAAAGATGTCGAGAGATGATCTCGTCAAAGCACTAAACATCCAATCCAAACATCCGGACAGACAACTCCGCAATATTAAGGAGCGTATCAATCTTGGCACGGGTCGATTTGCCAATACGTTGATCGTTGGATTTAGCGACCGTAAAGGCTATAAGCTCGCCGATATGGAGGCAGAACTGACGCACTTTATCATCGAAACCAACCACCGGTTGATGTCACTTCAGGCGCAGCTCAGCAAGGCGTGGCGGATGAGAGAGGAGATCAGACATGCGGACATGGGACGGTAAATATATAGCCTTGTCTATTACCCAACCACTTATCCCAATCGTTAGAGATGATCCAAACGAAATGAAGATCATCATCAAGTGTCCATATTGTGGGCAAGAAACCGAAGTTGGGTTGACCTATATGATCAGTGGATTTGTGGGTTGCAAAAGCTGCTACTTCGAAGAGGGCGGTTTATTTGACACAGTCAGGTATCTCAAAGAGTTTGATCATCCGTCTTACATAGATGGTCAATTTTACAAGGATGGCTACTTAGCCAACAAAAAGAAATGGAAAGAAAGGATAAGGAGCATTGATGAATAACACCAAATCCCTACGGGGGGGGGTTACTAAAGATACTGGATAAGCAGTACTTACCAGATGCGGAAGCACTGCATCTGATACCCCGGATTTATCAGTCTCAACCGGAAATCATCATGGGACTGATCTACGTTTACAACTATGGCCGGATACGAGGTATCCAGGCAGAAAGAGAAAGGAAGAAAAGATAATGGACGTACAAATCAAAATTACAGCTGATGACAAGGCTTTGGAGTTTAGCCGTAACTTGTCAAACTTTTACGCCAATCTCGTGGTATCGGGATTTGTAGCTGACGAGAAAAAGGAGGCAATCGCAAAAGTCGATAAGACGGCGGATGTGGAAAAAGAGGAAGAACCGGACAGACCGTGGGAGACCATTGAGCCAGATCCAATCAAGGTGGATGAGGCACCGAAGGAAGAGCCGGCTAAAAAGTACACGACCGAAGAGATCCGTGCGGCTGGGGCAGACTATATCAAGCGAAAAGGCAAGCCTGCATTTAAAGTCTTGCTGACACTATATAACATCAACAAACTCACGGAGTTACCGGAAGAGAAGTACAACGACTTTATGGAGGATTGCGATAATGCCAGATAAGCATGCAACACTATCCGCTTCTGCCTCGCATCGTTGGCTGGAATGTACGCCATCGGCATTACTCGAAAAAAATGTACCGGACAC
Source organism: Faecalicoccus sp. LCP19S3_E2 (assembly GCF_052121255.1). NCBI lineage: Bacteria > Bacillati > Bacillota > Erysipelotrichia > Erysipelotrichales > Erysipelotrichaceae > Faecalicoccus > Faecalicoccus sp. LCP19S3_E2. The sequence goes on from NZ_JBQKEP010000012.1 coordinate 26,134, forward strand.
GACCAGTGAGTTTGCACAGGAGGGTACAGAGGCTCATAAGCTGGCCGAAAAGAAACTCAATGGTTGGCTCAAGTCCGGGAAGAAGAGCAGTAGGTTTAAGGCTTTAGATGGTGAGATGCAGGAGTGCACAGACGCCTATCGTGATTACGTCATCGAAATCTTCAATGAAGAAAAAGCCAAGACACCGGATGCGCAACTGCTCATCGAGCAAAAGCTTGACTTTAGCCGATGGGTGCCTGAAGGCTTCGGGACCGGCGATGCGGTCATTATTGGCGATGACACGCTCCATGTCATTGACCTCAAGTACGGTAAGGGTGTCAAGGTTGATGCGGTCGGCAATACCCAAGCTCGCCTCTATGCGGCCGGTGCCTTAGATACGTTTGGACTCTTATATGGCTTTGACAAGATCCGGGTACATATCTATCAACCACGCATTGATAACATCTCAACAGCCGATTACACCGTTGAGGAATTGGAAGAGTGGATGGACAAGGAAGTTAAACCGAAAGCCGAACTCGCCATCAAGGGTGAGGGTGAACAAAAGCCTGGCGACTGGTGCAAATTCTGTAAGGTCCGAGGCAACTGTGCGGCTCGCATGAAAGCCAACACGGAAAATCTAAAAGAAACTGGCTTTGCCAATGAACCGGGTCTGTTGACACAGGAACAGATCGAACAGGCCTTGCCGATCCTGGACGAGATCATCAGCTGGGCCAAGGATCTACAGCAGTATGCCTTAGACAAAGCCTTAGAGGGTATTAAGTTTAAAGGTTTCAAGGTCGTCGAGGGAAGATCCAATCGAAAAGTGATGGACGAACATGGACTGATCGAGGCGCTCCATAAGATGGAGTATGGCGATGATGTCATCATGACCAAACCAAAATTAGAAACGATCACCACATTGGAAAAGCGAATCGGAAAGAAACTATTTACCGGTATCGCTATGCCATACATCGGAAAGCCGAAAGGCAAGCCAACGCTTGTGCCGGAAAGCGATAAAAGACCGGAATATGACAGTGCCGCTAATGACTTTGCGGAAGATTTGAAATAAGGAGGAAACACACAATGTCAGTAAAAGTAAAAACAGGAGAAGTAAGATTTAGCTTTTGTCACTTATTCGAGCCGTATGCGTTCCAGGAAGCACAGGAGGCCAATTATTCAATGGCGATCTTGATTTCAAAGACCGATAAAAAGACGCTCGATGCTATTAAAGCAGCGTACGAACAAGCCAAACAGGAAGGTGTCGAAAAATACGGTAAATCTTTTGCCAGTAAGGCCAGTCCACTGATCAGACCTATTGGAAGCAACTACGGACTATTACGAGATGCCGATCAGGACGAAGAGTTGTCAACGGATGAAAACTACGCCGGCCACTACATTATGAACTTAAAGAGTACGAAGGCACCACAAGTTTTATCACGAGAAACAGGAAAAGGTACCCTTTTAACGAAAGAAAACGGCGGAGAAGATATCGTTTACAGTGGATGTTATGGAAAAGTCTCATTAAGTGTTTACCCTTACAACAACGTGCAGACAGGGATCTCTGCGTCTTTGAACAATGTACTGAAAACAAGAGACGGTGAACGATTCAGCGGTTGGACTTCGGCATCTGATGACTTTGAGGATGAGTTCAAAGACGAAGACTACGATGACGATCTGCTTGGATGAGTCGAGTATTACACATCGACTTGGAGACATACTCTGACATCGACATCGGCAAGTGCGGGGCGTATCGATACGTCGATAGCCCCAACTTTGAAATTCTGCTCCTTGCCTATGCCTACGATGATGAGCCGGTAACGGTCATTGATGTAGCGCAAAGGGAAGGATGGCCAACGCAAGTTCTTGACGACATCCTCAGTTCCAATATCGCAAAAGTTGCCCATAACGCAGCGTTTGAAAGAATCTGTTTATCAAAGTTTCTCAATACTCATTTAGATCCAAAGGCGTGGCACTGCACAATGGTCCATGCTTTATCGCTAGGCTTTCCGGCATCACTGGCTGATGTCGGTAAAGCCCTCAATCTTGGCGAGGACAAACAGAAGATGGCGGTAGGTAAAAGGCTGATCACATATTTCTGCAAGCCCTGTAAGCCGACACAGGCCAACGGGCAACGAACAAGGAACTACCCATATCATGACTTGGAAAAATGGGAGCTCTTTAAAGAGTACAACCGCCAGGACGTTGTCACCGAACAAGCCATCTATGACAAGCTGATGAAGTTCCCCTTGCCGGAAAGTGAGCAGCGCCTGTACTGCCTGGATCAGTCAATCAATGATTACGGCATTGGGGTCGATACAGAGCTAATGGCTAACGTCATCAGTTACTCCAAAGACTATGAGGCGTCTCTTAGAAAAGAATGTGAAGAGCTCACAGGCGGAATCAATGTCCACTCCATCGTACAGCTCAAGCAATGGCTGACGGAACAGGAAGGCAGACAGATTGACAGTCTGACAAAAGATGACGTGGATCAACTACTCAAGTTAGATCTTAAGCCTAGCTCAAAGCGCATCTTGGAGCTGAGACAAGAGACAGGCAAGACCTCGGTCAAGAAGTACGAGGCCTTCGAGAGATCCATCTGCAGTGATGGACGAATCCACGGGGCTTTTCAGTTTTACGGCGCTGGACGTACCGGTCGATGGGCCGGACGGTTGATCCAGCCGCAGAACTTCCCTCGTAACGCTTTTGAGGATATTGCATTAGCCCGGCAGATGGTCAAGGACCGAAAGTGGGACGAGATCGAAATGCTATACGGAAGTATGAACGATGTCTTCTCAACATTAATAAGGACGCTGATCGTACCGCCTCAGGCCATGACGTTTGCCATCGCCGACTACTCGGCCATTGAGGCAAGGGTAGTCGCATGGATGGCCGACGAAAAATGGCGACAGGAGGTGTTTGCCAGTGGTGGAGATATCTACTGTATGTCGGCTACACAGATGTTTGGGGTGCCAGTAGAAAAGCATGGTCAAAACAGTCACTTGCGGAAAAAAGGCAAGGTAGCGGAATTGGCATGTGGTTATGGCGGCGGTGTTGGAGCTTTGCGAAAGATGGGTGGTGAGCAGATGGGCCTCACCGAAAAAGAGATGGATGACATCGTCAAGAAATGGCGCCGGTCAAGTCCTCATGTCGTAAGACTATGGCGGGAATTGGGTGATGCAGCCATTGAGGCCATCGATACACGTCTAAGAGTCAAATGCCGTCATGGTGTCAGTTTCAAGTACGCCAAAGGCATCCTGTTTATGCAACTGCCGTCCGGACGCTCACTGGCCTATGTACAGCCTCGATTTGATGGCCGAGAGTTGACCTATATGGGGATGAATCAAACCACGAGAAAGTGGGAACGTACCAAGACATGGGGTGGAAAGCTGACCGAAAACTTGATCCAGGCCATCGCTCGTGACTGTCTGGCCGTATCGATGACAAAGATCCAACAGTCAGGATACCACATTGTCATGCATGTACACGATGAGGTCATTGTCGAGGTGCCGAGCGAGAATGCCGAGGGACATTTAAAAAGAATTGAAGATTTGATGGGAGAGCCGATCGAATGGGCGCCGGGACTGCTCCTGACCGCCGATGGGTTCAACTCTCCATACTACAGAAAGGATTAGGCGATTTGATGGAAAACAGAAAGTTAAGCATCGCAGTCTGTAAGAATCGTAAAGATAAGAAATATCACAATCAAGAGGTCGCCTGGTCCGACCTTGTAAAAAAACTAGAAACCACGACACATACGCATGAAACCTTGAACGAGTATCGGTCTATGTCAAAAGACAGACAGTCCGATATCAAGGATGTGGGAGGATTTGTCGGCGGTTACTTAAAAGATGGTAGGCGTGGTAAGGAGACGGTGGTCAGCCGGTCCATGATCACGCTGGATCTCGATGACGCCAGCATGGATATTGTTGACGATTGGGACATGTTGGGCAGTCCGGGATATGCAATGTTGGTGTACTCGACACATAAGCATACGCTAAGCAAACCTAAGCTAAGGCTAATTTTACCGCTATCAAGAGATGTCGATGCCGACGAGTATGAGTTTATCGCACGCACTGTAGCGCAACAGATGGACAGCTCGATGCTGATGTTCGATGACACGACCTATCAGCCAAGCCGCATGATGTTCTGGCCGTCAACATCCAAAGACGGTGACTATTTGTATCGGGTCTATGACGATACCTGGTTAGACGTCGATGCGATGTTAAGCCAACATCCGGATTGGCGGGATATGTCCACGTGGCCGTACAGCGAGCGGACGAAAGAAGTCATAAAAAAGCCATCGAAAAAGCAAGAAGACCCTACCAAGAAAAAAGGGATCGTCGGTGCATTCTGTAAGGCTTACACCGTACAGGAGGCCATCAGTAAGTTTATACCGGAGGTTTATACACCGACCGATAAGGACGACCGATGGACATACGCCGAAGGATCTACCGCCGGAGGGTTGGTCATTTACGAAGACGGCCGACTGGCTTACTCCAATCATTCTACCGATCCGGCAAGTGACTTCCACAGCCACAACGCTTTTGATCTTGTCCGCATCCATAAATTCGGTGAGCTGGATGAGGGCGTCAGCAATAAAGTTACCGCTGGCAATATGCCAAGTTTTAAGGCTTTGTCCAATCTATTAAAAGACGATGAGGAGACAAAGCTTGTCTTGGGACAGGACGCCATTGCCGAAGCGTGGAAAGACTTCGAAGAAGACCTGGACGAGGATGACGGCGAGTGGCAAAAGGAGCTAGAGGTCGATACCAAAGGAAACTTTGTATCGTCCATCAACAATGCCAAACTCATCATGCAGCACGATCCAAAACTGAAAAACTCGATCGGTGGCTATGACCAGTTTAACCAGAAGGCTGTACGTTTTGGTGACCTGCCGTGGCGCAAGTACAATCTGGCCGAACCTGGATGGGATGATGTCGATGATGCGGGATTGAGCCTACATATGGAAAAGGTTTACAACCTCAATCTAAGCAATGACAAAATGCGAAAAGCATTGGCACTTGTCCATGAGGAAAATGCCTTTAATCCGGTAAGGGACTACTTGGACTCTCTGGAATGGGATGGTGTGCCTAGACTTGACAACATACTCATTGATTACTTGGGAGTGCACGATGAGTTATATGTGCGTGCTGTTGCCCGCAAAGCTTTTACGGCTGCTGTGGCCCGTATCTATACACCAGGATGCAAGATGGACTATATCTTGACCTTGGCCGGGCCGCAGGGCGTCGGGAAGAGTTACCTTTTAAAAGTCATGGGTGGTCAATGGTTTAGCGATTCAATCGTGACAATGTCCGGCAAGGAGGCCTATGAGGCTTTGCATGGATCTTGGGTCATCGAGATCGCCGAACTTGCAGCATCGAAGAAGACAGATATCGAGGCCATGAAACAGTTTATATCCAAGCAATCAGATAGATATAGGAAGGCTTACGGTACGAATGTCAAAGATTATCCAAGGCAGTGTGTGTTTTTTGGGACGACCAATGACTACGAATTTTTGAGAGATTACACAGGTAACCGACGCTTTTGGCCGGTAAGGGTTAGAGAGCAAGAGCCGACAAAGTCCGTGTTTGACGATCTGCCAAAGGAGCGAGATCAGATATGGGCCGAGGCCAAGTATCGGTATGAGCACGGTGAGCCTTTGTATTTAGAGGGTGAACTCGCACAAAGAGCACTTGAGGTACAGGATGAATTTACGTTTAGGTCCTTTAAAGAAGAAGATATCGCAAACTATCTGGATACTTTATTGCCTGAAAACTGGTATGAAATGAGCGCTGCGGATAGATGTGCATGGCTGGAAGATGAAGCTACTAAAAACACCGGTACAATGCAGCGTGATCGTGTGAGCGGTATCGAGATTTGGGTCGAGGTCTTCCGGGGGCTAAAGAGGAATTTTACATCGATCGAGCAACGGGAGATTACGTCGATCATGAAGCATCTGGGATGGGAAAAAGCCAAAAACCCGGTGTGGATCGACCACAATGAATATAAGCGACAAAAGGCATTTATTAGACCTGGAAAATGGACACCGCTGACAACGCACTAAGTTTGATAAAAATTTAAGATTTGTAACAAGTGACAACATACGGCAACGCTAAAACAACGCATTGTGGGTAGTGCGTTGCCAATGAAAAGTCAGATAAACAAAGGACTTATTTGAGATATGACAACAATGACAACGCATTTTCTTATAAAAGTATAAAAACATAAAAATACATATATATATACGCAATATACATATGTGAATGAGCGTGGCCGTATATACGCGTGCGCGCGTTGTCTCGTTGTCAGAGCATATTGGAGGTGAGTAAAAAATGATCATAAAACAAACATATCTTCCGGAGGGGGAGAACAGAATAAGACGTGTCAAAAATTGGGCTAAGATTGAACATTGTCAAGCAAGCAAAGATGATAAGTATTCATACGTATTTGTTATCGACGACAAAGGTAAAAGTTACTATCTGACATGTTGCAAGACCACTAACCTTGGTGCTGTATTCAAAAACATTGAAAATCAAATAACGGATCAAATAAGTAAAGGGGTCAGAGAAGATGAAGTAGTTATTGACTCGCCATATATGGAAAAGATTTATTAAGGAGGAAAAGAACATGTTAATTATGAATCAAACAAATACATTGATAGCCGATTGCATAGAAATTTATATCGATTCTGATAAAGAGGGAATTTGGGTCATGGGCATATTACCAAATAGCCAAGACGTGTACCTAGGAAAGTATGAATCCATCGAGGCTGCACAAAAGGTCTTGAACGGATTTATTTGTAAACATGCTTGAAAAACAGATTGAAAAGTACCTTAAGGAACAGGTACAGGCCAGAGGGTGGCTGTGCTGGAAACTGGTGTCGCCGGGAACGACCGGCGTGCCGGACCGCATCGTGATTGGCAATCGGCAGATCGTCTTTGTCGAGCTAAAAAAGCCAGAGACAGGTCGGGTGTCCAAAGTCCAGCAGTTCCGGTTACACCAACTACAGGGCTTGGGTCATCGGACAAAGATCATCGACTCCAAAGCCGGGGTTGATAACTTGATCAAAGGGTTAAGCAAAGGAGTGTACGGACATGATCTTTAGACCACATCCATATCAAAGAGAGGCCATCCAATGGGGCCTGGCTCATAAAAAGTGTGGACTGCTGCTACCGATGGGTGCAGGCAAGACGGTGTGTACACTGACCATCATCCAAAAGTTGATGTACATCGAGGTCTCAAAAGTACTGATCATTGGACCGGTCCGAGTCGTCCAATCGACATGGCCGGATGAGATCAAACAGTGGGAACATACCAAAGATCTAAGCTACACGATCATTGACGGACCGATGGCCAAGGGCAAGAAAGATGTAGATCTATCTACAGATTTGTATTTGATCGGCAAGGAAAACGTGGCAGATCTGATTGAGACGTATCAGAGAGATTGGCCCTTTGACATGGTTGTTATCGATGAGCTGTCCACCTTTAAAAATCCGCAGTCCAAACGATTTAAGGCATTGCGGAAAATGATGCCTTTAGTCGATCGGTTTATCGGTCTGACCGGTACACCGGCACCCAATGGCTTACCGGACCTGTGGAGTCAGATCTACTTGATGGACAGAGGCGAACGATTAGGCAAGACCTTATCTGCTTTTCGAGGAAGGTTCTTGAAACCAGGAAGAAGAAATGGGTATGTGGTCTATGAGTGGAATCTACAGGATGGTGCGGAAGAGGAAATCTACAAACGCATCGGTGATATCTGTATGTCGATCCAACAGGGCGACTGTACCAAGCTGCCACCATTGACCGTGATCGATTACCCGGTGGATCTCAAAAAAGCCAAGAGAGGCTATGACCATTTTAAACGGGACAAGCTATTGGAGTTAGGCGATGATGAGGCCATTATCGCAGCTAACGCCGGAGTCCTATGCGGCCAACTGCTGCAGTACGCATCCGGTCAGATCTACCAGGAGTCAGGGGCAAGCAAAGTAGTGGATATCCACCATCACAAGATGGACGCACTTGACGATCTGATCGAGTCGGCCAACGGACAGCCGGTCATGGTGTTTTACTACTTTAAACACGAGCTGGACAGACTGACCAACCATTTTACCGAGATGGGCAAAAGGGTGAGGACGGTCAAAGGTCCGGAGGATGTACGAGCCTGGAACAACGGAGAGATCGATATCCTACTGCTGCATCCGGCATCGGCAGGACACGGACTGAATTTACAGAAAGGTGGATGCATTGCCATCTGGTACACGCTGCCTAACTGGAATTTAGAGCTGTATCAGCAGGCCAACGCCCGGATCTATCGACAGGGTCAACAAAGGGCAGTGACCATCTACCATCTGATGGCCAAGGGTACGATCGACGAAGATATGATCGACGCATTAAACAAAAAAGACGTAACACAAAAGAGGCTGATTGAAGCATTAAGAAGAGGAGAGTAATGATGAAACAAGAATATTTAGACGCTGTGGATAAATTGGAAAATGAATACGATGCATTTTACATCGAGAACAAGTACGGCGATGGAACACACAAGAAAGAATTTGAATTGCTGGCGAAGCTTAAAGGCGAAAAGGTGCCAAATGCTTTGAGATGGATCAAGCGTTGCTATGACTGCTACTACAAAAATGAGCTTGGAGGGCCGGACAGTCCATTTGCCTATCTGAGACAAGTTATCAACGAGGAATTGTAGAGATGTTGACCGAAAAAGAGTGTAGGCAAGCGTTGGAAATCTTAAAAGCACAAGTGAACTATGAAAATGTGGACGCCATCATCTGCTTTAAAGAGCTGATCGATGAGCACTTTGACAATCCGCCGCTTGCCATCGATGATCTTAAACCGGATCAGGAAGTTTACTTTAAAGACTACGGTGAGACGGTCCTGATTCGGGGTGTGGACAAGGAAGAGAACTTAGTGTTTCTTTCGGCGATCGATAGAAAGTGCGAATTAGAGTATGAATTTGAACCCAATTGTTTTTATAGGAAGAAGGTACAAAAATGATTAAAAAATACAGAAAGAAACCAGTAGTGATTAGAGCACTGCAATGGACCGGTGACAACTATACAGAAATATTGAATTTTTGCGATAAAGCAGAATTTCAACACCAGGTAAGAAAGCATAAACATGTTTTTACCGGTGAGTCGGAAATACTAGAAGGGATAGAACTGACGATTGAAACCTTAGAGGGAACGCATGAAGCAAGCATTGGCGATTACATTATCGAGGGCGTCAACGGGGAGTTCTATCCGTGTAAGCCGGATATCTTTGAAAAGACTTATGAAGAAGTGAACTAATCGAGTGGAACTCGAAAAAACTCGAAAAGAACTCGAAAGGAGGACTCAATACTATGGAAAATCCGGCAAATGAAATCCTAGATGGTATGTGGGATTTTTTAAAAGACGGGAAGCAGAAAGCCAATGTTAAGGCGTTAAAAAACGCTGTTTATACCCTGATTGGTATGAGTACCCAAAAAACAGCAGGGCAAAGATCTGACCATCCAAAGCATATAACTTTTGAAGTGTTGGAACTACTGAAATGGCAGATTATATGTGAGTCGGTGGCTTTGGTACTCTCCGGAAAGTTAGACGAATTGGAGGATGAGCAATGATTGACGAGAAAGAACTGATCAAAAGCCTGGAAGATCTGACGGATGAGTACCGATATAAGCTAGCCAAAGCGGAAAGCAGAGAACATAAGAATTTCTTGAATGGAGTCATTGGTACTTTGATTGACGTTACCAACATGGTCCACCGTCAACCGAAAATAGACTGGATCCCGGTGGACGAGCGATTGCCGGAGATAGACAGATGTGTATTGGTATCTTATAAAAGCACAATGACATGGGATAAAAAAATTTATGCTGATCAAATTGCCATTATAAGAGAAGATGGATGGCACTGGTGGGATGAGTTAGAAACGAAAGTGGAAAACGAGATAGTTGCATGGCAGCCATTACCCGAACCATATAAAGGAGAACCAAAGTGAAAAAAATAGCTCGTATGATATATAACATAATATTTATTTTAATTTGGTGGTTATTGCTATTTTTATTTTCGGAACTGTAAAAGAGTAAAAAGGAGAAACAGAATGACGAATTTAGAATGGCTTAACGAAATCGGTATGATTACTACAAACAGAGTTGCACCAAATGGAAAATTAATTGGAGTTAATTTAGTAATCGCATTACGAGATGATGATTTTAAAAAATATTCTGAAAAAGGTTTTGGTTGGCTTTTAGAAGAACACAAAGAACCTATCAAATTAACACAGTTTGAGCATGATGTTCTAAAGGCTTTTACAAAATTGCATATCTATGTAGATGGAGATGGAATTGAAGATTTTAGAACCTTACAAGAATTGAATCGTGACGGATGGTTTAATGGCATTGGGAATTTATCAATAAAAGAAATCTTAGATAATTGCGAGGTCGTTGAATGACAAAGGAAGACATACTGTTTATCCTGGCGTTATGGATCTTGCAGATCTTTCTAATACTTGTTTGTGGTGGTTTAGCTCCACCGATTAAATAGCACTAACCTCGTGTCCGGTAAGGACCGACTTGCGTGATCATAATTACAGTATTTCCCCCTTTCTACTTAACTTAAGATCTAACTTGTGAAAAAACAACAAGTGCCAACAAATGGCCCTGTACGCGAGGCGGCCCTTTCCGGGCACGAGAAAACACGGAAAGGACGAAACAAAATGAACATTTACGGAGTGTATGACGTTATAACGGATCTGCCTGTTTGTGTGGGGGATATTTACGACTGCTGCAACTATCTAGGTATAAAACCTGTATCTTTCCGCTGCGTCGAAAGCAGACAGAGAGCCCACAAACAGAGCCCCAAAAAATATAAAATACTGAAACTCTATAGGGAGGACAAATAATGCTAAATCTTAAACATGACTATTTTATCGACAGTGACGGGAGTTGCCTCAAACTATGTAAGAGGTACGTACGATACGATTGCGAGACAAACACCACTAAGGTGGTAGTAACACCCATCGGCTATCATAGCGACCTGTCAACGGCTCTCAAGAGCTATACGCGGCACGTCGTCAATGAGCACATCAAAGATAACGATATGACACTTAGACAAGTCTTAAATCTGCTCAACGAGCTAGACGAGGAGGTGCAGGGTTATGGAGCCTAAGCTAGACGTCGGCTTTAAGCCGATCAGCCAATCTTGCCGCAACTTTGGAGATACGGTACTGGCCTCGTGGCGCTTTAAGATCCACGGCCCTTACGAGCTGATCGTCTGGTACAAGGCTAAAGGATCAAAAATCTTAACTCGTGGCGACAAGGCTCATCCATTTGAGGCTCGCTTTGTCAAAAACTCTTTTGACGGCGAGACCTACACTGAGATCTTTACCAATGGCTATTTGGATGCCAAAGGTGTGGAGCGGTTGATCCAAGACTTAACAATCAAATTTGCATATGGCGATCAAAGCGCCATGATGCTGGCAGCATAAAAAAGGAGGACTAAAAAATGGGACAAATCGAAATAAGCTTTATCGATAAACAGACAGGGCTTCCGTTTTCTTTGCCGAAGCCACGAAAATTGATCGTCAATGGCCCGGCTACGATCGTACTTTGGAGCGACGGGACAAAGACCGTCGCAAAATGTAACACGGATGAGCCATTTGATCCGGAAAAGGGCGTGGCGATTGCTATCGCTAAAAGGTTTATATCGGGAAACAAACTGCACAGGATGTTTGATGATGCCAGATTTCAGTTGGTTGATAACCTCGGGATGAAAAGCCTGTTAGAGCAGTGGGCGGAAACTATGACGGCAATCGCAAATGCTTATGGCAGCGGTGCCGGAGGTAGTAAAAAATGAGCGGCGGGAAATACAATCCTGCCGTCCTCTGGCACAAACTAGGGTACAAGAGTAACAAGATCGCCGGCGTTGTTAAAAACTACTTCAAGGCTATTGGACATCAGACCATTACCTTTGATATGCAGGGCCGACAGGTCGCTGTTATCGATGAGAGCGCCAACAGCGTGGTACTGAGCGCAAAAGAGATTGAGGCTATTTATTTTACCGCAAAGAGTATGGGGTGGTTAAACAATGATTGACATGTTGATTGAGACTGTTAAAGGTCTAGGCTTAATAGCCTTAATTGTATTTCTAGCGTTTGTCATCGTAGTCATTATGCAGACGTTGATCCAAACAATCACTAAGGGAGGCCGCAAAAATGAATAAAGGCCATTATCTGGACTGTATCGAGCTTTTGGAGCGCAACGGCCGTAAATCGTCCTACGTCAAAAACCAGGCGGAGGACTTGAGGCGGCTAGTCGATGAGCATTACCAACTTGTCGAAGATCATACAAAGCTCGAAAGAGCGTACTTTGGTCAGCAGACCACAATCGAACATCTACAAGAGCAAATTTGCAAGATTAAGGGATACAGAGAAAAGATTGACCGCCGTCGTAGGAGGTAACCAATGACAGACGATAAAGCAAAGTACATACTCCACGAGATCAAGAGCTTGCGGAGGTATCAGAAAATCATACAAGGCATTGATCTCGACCTGAAAAGAGTGCATGAGGAGATCCGGACCATATCGGAGCCCTCTTGCCCTCAGGGGCATGGCGACTTACCAAAAGTCCAGAGCCACGCAGATAAGTCATCCTTAGTGCTTGGATTGATGACAGACGAGGCCGAACTCATCAAAGAGCGAGATAAGTTCGTAGACCGTCGGAAAGAGGCCGATGATTACTATACGAAACTCAAGCTTGTCTGTACAAGGCAAGAGCTGGACTTTGCCGATGCCTTTTTCCGGGGAGTATCGTACAAGCGCCTGTCCATTGACTATCATTATGAAAATCCTTACGAGAAGGTGTTGAATCTCATAAAAAAGAGCGATACATCTAGTAAACTAGGTGTGTCAAGGTGCTATACTGATAGTGTCGAAAAGTAAGGTAAAGAACTCATTTCATGACCCCGCAACGTTCCATAAAGTACTTACCGTCTGAAACAAAAAGTAGGGCTCTTCGACAAACCTTAAAAAATTGGCCGGCTTATTAGTCGGCCTTTTTTGATGCCAACAGCTGACCATGCTTTCTTTCTATCTCTCCTAGTCTTTAGCATCGGGCCAGCACCAGGCACGACAGAAAGGAGGTAGCCTATGACCGAGAAAATGATGCTTTTTTGCGAAGAGTATTTAAAAGACAAAGAGCTCAATGCCAGCGCGGCGTATAAACGTGTTTACAAGACATGCAAGGCAGATATTACGGCAAGATCTAACGCATCAAGGCTGTTAAAGCGGCCGGATGTCAGAGAGTATATCCAAGCCAAACAGGCCGAGATACACGATAAGAATACAGCTGACATCAAGGAGATCGAGGAGTACCTCACTTCTGTGGTGCGTGGTAAGTCGAAATCTGAGGTGCTAAAACTCAATGGCGATGGGTACCAGGTTGTTGTGAAAAAACATCCGGAAGAAAAAGACCGTATCCGTGCAGCCGAATTACTTGGTAAGCGATACGGGATGTTTAAAGATGGATTGACTTTGTATGGCGATATGACACTCAATATCAAGGTGGACTATGGATCTGACGATTAAGGCTAACCGGGTATTCAAAGAGCCGGACCAAAGTCAAAAGCGTTACATCGTCATGAAAGGGTCTGCCGGTTCTGGCAAGTCCGTTGACACCGCCCAGCACTACATCCTACGTCTGATGTCCGATCCAGGTCGTAATTTGCTGTGCGTCCGAAAGTCGGACGTTACCAATCGAGACAGCACCTTTGCCGAACTGCAGGGTGCTATTTTTCGTATGTTTGGAGAGAGCTACAAAAAGTACTGGTACATCAATTCGAGCGATATGCGCTTGGAGTGTATCGCTAACCACAACCAGATCTTTTTCCGTGGAGTGAACGATGAAAAGCAACGAGAAAAGCTAAAGTCCATCGCTGTAAAGCGAGGCAAGCTTACCGATGTGTGGATCGAGGAGGCCACAGAGCTGACACAGAGCGACTTCGAGATTATCGACGACCGTCTTCGTGGAGAGCTGCCAAAAGGACAGTTTTACCAGATCCGACTGACCTTTAACCCGGTTAGTTCGAGCCACTGGATCAAAAAGCATTTCTTTGATCGTGCGGATCCAGACGTATTTACACATCACTCGACTTACAAGGACAACCGCTTTATTGACGCAGCGTATTACAGACGCATGGAGAGGCGTAAAGAAGTTGACCCCGATGGTTACTGTATTTACGGACTTGGTGAGTGGGGAGAGGTCGGAGGATTGATATTGACCAATTATGTGGTTGAGGACTTTGACACCTCGCCGGAGCGATTTGATTACATGGTCAACTCGCAGGATTTCGGATACAACCATGCCGATTGTATTGGCGAGGTCGGATTTAAAGATGGCGAGCTGTATCTGTGCCGAGAAATCTACGAATTTGAAAAAGATACAGGAGAGTTGATTGATCTGGCTAACAAGAAAGGCTTTGACAAGTCCTTGACGATGTGGTGCGACTCTGCTGAGCCTGACCGTATCAAAATGTGGCGCAAGGCTGGATACAAGGCAAGAGGCGTCAAAAAAGAGCCTAACAGTGTACGGGCTCAAATCGACTATCTGAAATTACACAAGATTCACATCCATCCAAGCTGTGTGAATACGATCAAAGAGATCCAGCAGTGGAAGTGGAAAAAGAATGACAAAACTAACGAGTACCTAGATGAGCCGGTCAACTTTTTTGATGACGCGATGGCCATGCTGCGTTACTCAATCGAAGAAGAGAGAAAGCCGAAAGCAAGGCTGAATATATTGACAGGAGGTATCTAGTATGGACAAGCTCAAGAGCTACATCCAACCGGATGAGCTCATTACCTTACCGGATGACAAAGAGATGAGCATAGCAGTGCTGCAAGATCTGATTGCTGAACACCAAAAGCTGTGCGTCACGCGTTATGAAACGCTGCGAAAAGCGTACATCGGTGACTATCCGATTTTGCATCAGGAAGACAAAGAGAAGTACAAACCAGACAACCGAATCGTGGTCAACTTTGCCAAGTACATTGTTGACACCATGATCGGTTTTTTTATTGGTGTACCGATCAAAGTCAACTCGCAGGATGAGCGAGTGGCCGAGTATCTAAACTTGTTAGATCAGTACAATGACCAGGACGACAACAACGCCGAATTGGCAAGGATCTGTAGTATCTATGGCAAAGGCTATGAGGTGTATTACAACGATGAGAGTAGCCAGGTAGCTATTATGTATCTAAACCCACTTGAGGGGTTTATGGTTTACGATGAGACCGTGCAGCAGAATCCTCGATACTTTGTCAGTTACAAAGTGGATTCTGAGGGATTTACCCACGGTGAGGTCAGAGATGCCTCGAAAATCTACTTTTTTACGGATAAAGGAAATCTCCATTTTACGGAAGAGAAAGATCACGGCTTTAGCGATATTCCAGCAACGGAATTTATTGAAAATGAGGAACGTATGTCAATTTTTGAGCCGTGCTATTCGATGATCAATGCCTATAACAAGGCTATATCGGAAAAGGCTAACGATGTGGATTACTTTGCCGACGCCTATCTTAAGATCTTGGGGCCAAAACTAAGCGAGGAAGAATTGAAAAGTGTGCGAGACCACCGCATTATTAATCTCGAAAAAGACGATCTGTCCGGTGTAGAGGTGGACTTTTTGGACAAGCCGAATGCAGATACAACACAAGAAAACTTGATCAACCGATTGGAAAGATTGATTTTTCAAAACTCGATGGTGGCCAATATTAACGATGAAAATTTTGGTACATCGAGCGGTATCGCTCTTAAGTACAAATTGTTGTCCATGTCCAACCTGGCGAAGACGAAAGAACGAAAATTTGTATCCGGCATGAATCGCCGATACAAGGTCATCTTTAGCAACGCCATTAACAACATGGCAGCTGATGATTGGTTGAAAGTCGAATACAAATTCACGCAAAACTTCCCGGCCAATCTACAAGAAGAAGCACAGATAGCCCAGCAGTTGAGCGGTATTGTCAGTCAAGAGACACAGTTAAGCGTATTGTCGATTGTGAATGACGTGAAGGCAGAAATGGACAAGATTGAGGCCGAGGCGGAGCAGTCAGCACCGCCGGCATTGGATCAGATCTTTGCAACTCAAGAGCCAGAAACCAATGAGGATGAGGTAATCGAGGATGTCGCTGAATAGTGAGGACTACTGGCGCAAAAGGGAAGAAGAGCAACGTAAACAGGATATAAAAGACCTCAAGGAGTATCGGAAACACCTTGAGGGCATCTATAAGCGTACTCTTGCCGATGTATCCTCTCAGATACGGGCGTTTTATAACCAGTATGCGCAAAAGACAGGGATGACCTATGCAGAGGCCATGAAAAAGGCGGACAAACTGGATATTGAGGCGTTTGCAGAAAAAGCTAAACAGTATGTTAACGAAAAGGACTTTTCGCAAAAAGCCAACGAAGAGATGCGATTATACAACATGACCATGAAAGCCAACAGGCTTGAATTGCTAAAAGCGCAGATTGGTCTTGAACTCTGCAGTACGGCGGACGAGATCGACAAGTTTATGAAAGAGGAACTGCGAGGGCGAACTCTTGAAGAGATTGAGCGACAGGCCGGTATACTAGGTCAGTCACTAGTCAACAATAAAGAGTTTGCCAATGCCTTGATCAATGCATCATTCCACAATGCTACTTTTTCAGACCGTATCTGGGTCAATCAATCGGCTTTGCGTAATAACCTTGACAGCATCTTAAAAAATGCATTGATTCAGGGCCGGAATCCTCGTGATTTTATCCCAGAGTTGCGTAAGATCTTTGATGTATCGAGGTACCAGGCAGAGCGCCTACTGCGGACAGAGTTGGCAAGGGTGCAGACAGAGGCACAGATGCAGAGCTACAAGCGCAATGGATTTGCCCAGTACAAGTTTATGGCGCTTGGATCAGCTTGTGAAATATGTGCAGCCATCAACGGTGATGTGTTTGATGTAGAGGACGCTGAGCCTGGGCTAAACATGCCTCCGATGCATCCAAACTGTATGTGCAGCACAGCACCCTATGAGGACACGTCCGATTTTGACAATTGGCTGGACGGAATCGATGATCATGGGTTGACGTTTGATGAGTGGAGAAAAAGCGCAGTCAGTGAAAAAGGAAATTCGTACAGAACAGGTACTAATAGGGTTGATCTTGATTATATTAGATCCTCTTCGTATCGTCGCAAATTTAATCAGATAACGGATAACTCTAAAGTTAATAACGCTATTCGACAGTATGCAACAGCTTCGTTAGTTCACCGAAATGGAACCGACGGAGAAGATTTGTATATTGTGAATGCAAAAACAGGAGAGTTACTTCTAAGAAAAATTTCTTCAAAAAACGTGCTGGAAGTCAATGTAAAAAGGGAAGAAATCGCGAGTTTACTTAAAAATAAAATGAGTCTTATAGGGATTCACAACCACCCAACTAATATTCTTCCAACGGGGTCCGATTTTGCTGCGGCGGGATATAGAAATTATAAATTCGGTGTGGTAGTGACTCACGATGGAAGGGTATTTAAGTATTCTAGCGGAAATAGACCTTTTTTAGCCTCTTTATTAGATAACAGAATTGAAAAATATCAAGGAAAAGAGTACAATCTGTCTAAAGAGGAAGCACATATAAAAGCTTTAAACGAGTTTAGAAAGGAGTATGGAATAACATGGGAAGAGATAAAGAATTAGGATACTATGATGGACTCGTGTTTACTGGCCTTTCTTCGGAGGAGCTTGACAAAGAATACGAGAGATTAAAAAAAGAATCTGATAAGTTAACAGACTGGCCAGAGATGTAATTTTCATACCACCCATAAGGGTGGCTTTTTTATGCCCGAATGGAGGTAAACATGATTAAAAATAAAGTAAATATTCTGGGGGTTGATTATCGTATCCTAATAAGGCCTTATGACGATCCCGATCTATGCGAGGATGAGTCCCAAGCCGGCTTTTGTTGTCCTTACACAAAGGACATAGTCATATCCGACTTTGGTAACTGGACCAAAGAAGATGCTATCGAGCCAGCACAAAAGCAAGTGTTACGGCATGAAATCACGCACGCCTTTTTATTTGAGTCGGGTCTAGGGTACAACAGCAAAAAAGAGGAGGCCTGGTCAATGAACGAAGAAATGACGGACTGGATAGCCTGGAAAGGTCCTCAACTTTATGAAGCATGGAAAGAGGCGGGATGCTTATGATCCGTATCAGTATCCATCAGACAGACGAGGATTGTGAAATCACGATTGACGGTCATGCACAATACGCTGAGCCGGGAAAGGATATTGTCTGTAGCGCCATATCCACTTTGTTTGATACTTTGATGAGCGCCCTACAATTGTCCTCGTCGGAAGTGTACGAGTATGAGAACCCAGCAAAGGCTAGGATCAAGCGTGTCGATGAGTGGGCCGGTAGTTCGATCGATATTTTCCGGATCGGTGTAAGAGGCGTGGAGGCTCAGTATCCGGATTACGTGTCGGTGTCAGATTCGTAAGAAAATTAATTAAATTTCAAAGGATTTGAAGAATGTGCAATCATAGATGGACCGAAAATGTCCAAAAAATATTTTTTGACAAGAACAATCAATGCAGGACGGAAGTGAGAGTACGTACCTGCATTTTTTGCGGTAAAACAAAAAAGGAGTTGATCAGGGTGAAAGATCCACCTCATAGGGAACTGCCTAAGTTTATAAAACATGACCTGAGCGATATGTAGCTGGGTCTTTTTTTTATGCCTAGACGTGGATGGCTATAAAAGCTACGTGGTGACCTTAAGCTTGAGGTCCTTAATATCAAGCCGGAGTCGCATCTATTCACGACCATAAACAAGGAGGAAAAAACATGAAATCTACGAATAGAACCAAATTTTACAATTTTGCTTTGCGCAGGCCTTTTGATTTGCAGCGCTTCGCCGATGAGGGAGATGGAGGTGCTGATGGAGCTCCAAACGAGAGCAATCCAAACGAAGGAGATCCAGAAGATGGCCAAGCTGATCCACAGGATGACAGCAAAACTCCAAAGTACACAGAGGAAGACATGCAGAGAGCTTTGCGTCGCAAAGCTGCTGAGGTCAACAAAAAGCGCGACAAAGAAGAAAAAGATAAAAGCGAAGCTGAACGTTTGAAAAATATGTCCGACGAGGAGAAACGTGCTCATGAGTTTAAAGAGATGCAGAAAGAATTGGCAGCCCTCAAAAATGAGAGAGCGCTTGGTGAGATGGCTAAAACTGCAAGGGGCTTATTAGCTGACAGACACATCAACGTTAGCGATGACCTGATCAAGAACTTAATCAGCACCGATGCAGAAGCCACAAAAAATGCGGTGGACTCTTTTGCAGCTGCCTTTGAAAAAGCGGTACAGGACGCTGTAGCTGAACGCTTAAAGGGAAAGGCACCAACTGCCGGAAGCACCAATAAAAAGATCACAAAAGAAGAGATCTTGAAAGTGCAGAACAGACGTGAACGTCAGCGCTTGATTACGGAAAATATGGATCTATTCAAAACGCAGAAATAAGGAGGAAAAGAATATGCGATATTTAAAGAGACAGTTACGTAAATTTAACCTGCAGCGTTTTGCTGCACCAACCGGTACTATCGTTACTACCGATTTAGAGCCGGCTATTTCTATTGACTTTGCCAGCCGTTTGGCATCTAACATCACAGAGTTACAGCAGGTCTTGGGAATCACAGAAATGATTCCAATGGCAAACGGTACCTCTATTAAGATCTACAAGATGACACAGGAAAGCACTCCTGCACAGGTTGCTGAGGGCGAAACAATCAATCTGACTAAGATCAATCAGAAAGTTGCCAAAACTATTGATTTGACTTTGAAAAAATTCCGTAAGGCTACAACTGCCGAAGCTATTCAGCGCTCTGGTCGCTCTTTGGCTGTTAACAAAACAGATGAAAAACTGTTATCTGGTATCCAGGGTGGAATTAAGAAAGACTTCTATGATTTGTTAGCTACGGGTACAGGTACGGCATCCGGTACTAACTTGCAGACTACATTAAGTGCCGCATGGGGAGCCTTGAAAAAGTTCTACGTTGATCAGGACGCTACACCGATCTATTTCGTGTCCAGCGATGATGTGGCTGACTACTTAGGTACGGCCCCAATCACTTTACAGACCGCTTTTGGTATGTCCTACATTGAGGATTTCTTAGGGTTGGGTACTGTAGTTGTTACCCCATCTTTGACTAAAGGTAAATTGATTGCCACGGCAAAAGAAAACTTAAACGGTGCTTATGTACCGGCCTCTTCCGGTGATGTAGCACAATCTTTCAATTTGACAGGAGATACTACAGGTATGGTTGGTATGACGCACTATGTTGTAGGATCTAACGCCACGGTTGAGACATTGGCCATGACTGGTGTTGTATTCTTCCCAGAACTGTTAGACGGTGTCATAGTAGGTACAATCTCGGGGGAATAATCGGGTCTGACGTATTAACGATCCCTACACAGGGTCAGACCCTATATGGAAAGCGAGTAAGCTCGCTGATCGGGGATGATGTTAAGGTACTTGCTGATGGTACGGTAACCGGTACCTTAAAGCATGTTACCGATTATACACAGTTCAACGAGACGGTACCGGCCGAACAGGAAGGCTATTTCTTCCCATTCAAATTGACTAAGACTGGTACCAAAATGACCTTTAAAAAGAACGGAGAAGAAACGAAAAAAGACATCGCATGGGAAGCCATGAACGTCTTTAGAGTGACTAAAACCGACACCTTTGAGGTCATCGTTGATGGTGAGTCTTTTGTAACCTTTAACTTTGCCAAAGCCTCGTTTGCTGAGTAAGGAGTGATATCGTATGGCGGTAATTGACGATATTAAATCCATGCTTGGACTGACCAAGGACTCCACTCAGTTGAGTACGATCATTACGCTTACAGAGAGCCGTTTAAAGGCTCTCTTAGGCGTTGATGTTGTACCACAAGAACTAGAGTATATCGAGGTCGAGATTGCCGTCAGACGGTACAACCGTATCGGCTCAGAGGGCGCTACCTCACACTCCGTAGAGGGAGAGTCCTGGTCTTTTAAGGACAACGATTTTGCCGATTTTGCCGACGACATCCAGGCATGGCGGGATAAACAGGCCAATGAGTCAAAAGGTAGGATACGTTTTTTATGAGATACGATACACCTGTTTTTTTTCGTGCCGTTACGCCTGGTGACTATGATGAGTCAACGGGAAATTATGGAGAGGATGTTGTATCCGAAACAATGGTCATGGCCTCTGTCATGGATACGCAGACCGAAACGATGAAGCTTGTTTATGGTGACATTCGGCAAGGATCACTGACCTTGACGATCCAAAACCACTATGATCAGACCTTTGACAATATCTGTGTGGGCGACAAGGTCTATCGGGTGGATCGTACAAGACATTTGAGAGTCAAACAGTCATTTATCGTATCGGAGGTGCAGTGATGGCAATCAGTGTAAAGGTTAAGGGCTTGGACAAGCTGGAAAAGCGCCTTAAAAAGAACGCAAGCCTTAATGATGTCAAAACAGTGGTAAGCAAGCACGGCACGCAGATGCAACAAAAAATGGTGCAAAATGCTGATTTCCACGGGCATTACGAGGGCAAGAAGTTCGTAAAGCCCACCGGTGCTACCCGTAGAAGTATCCACGGTGAGAAAATACAGGGAGGCTTTGGATACGAGGCAGGGCCGACTACACATTACTCTCCATATTTGGAGTTTGGTACTCGGTTTATGGAGTCGCAGCCATTTGTAAAACCGGCTTTTGAGGCACAGAAAAAAGATTTTAAGAGAGATCTAAAAAAACTCACAAAGTGAGGTGGTACTAGATGGATCCGCAACAGGAGCTATTTACGACCTTATTGGTCGAACTGAAAAAACTAGGGTATGACGTTTATGACGGTGCGTTGCCGCCTGCAGATACGCCATACCCTTTTGTGTATTTGGCAGATAGCCAAATGACCGATGACTTAGGCATTAAAAATGCGGTGCTAGCCGATGTCACGCAAACGATTCACGTGTGGCATAACAATGCCCGGCAGAGAGGTACGGTGTCCAAAATGCTACTCGATATTAAGCGAGTGGCTTTTAAGATTACAGACACCAAATCCTACAGTTGGATGTTGACTACGTCCAGTCAGAGGATCTTAAACGATGACACGACTAACACCCCATTACTGCATGGAGTCATTGATTTTACGTACAAAATGACAGGACAAAAAAAGGAGGTCTAAGACATGTACAAAAAAATAGATTTGCACGCCCTAAAATTACGTCCTTTCCAGCTGCAGCAGTTTGCAGAGGCCGTACAGGGTAAGCAGTTAGTATATTTGTTTAGAGTGTTGAGCAAAGCGTCTTCCAATGCAGCTACGCTGTTGATGTTTGCCACGGAAAACGAACGCACCAAATCAAAGGACGCCGATTCTACAGCCACTAAATCCGGATCTATCCGTACTCCGGGGGTAGCGGAAGAAGAAATCACATCCACGTCTATCCTATCTAAGGGGGATACGATCCTGGCCGAACTGGAAAAAGCGATGGATGATGATGAGCTGGTAGAGTGCTGGGAAGTCAACCGTGCAGAACCTGGCACATCACCAAACGAAGGCAAGTATAAAGCGAAATACTACCAGGGATATATCACAGAGGTTACTTACTCATCCAGCGCCGAAGATATGGTCGAAGTATCTCTGACTTACGGCGCCAACGGAAAGGGAGCTGACGGATATGCTACCCTGTCTGCAGAACAGGAAGAAGCGGCTGACGTTGTATTTAAAGATACAACACAGGCAGGAGCTTAATAATCAGAATCAAGCGGGAGTCCTTAACCGGGGCTCCCAAAATTTTTGTATGTAAGGAGGAAAACATGAAAGCAATTGAATTAACCATCAATGGTGAGGTCTATAAACTGGTTGCCGGCTTTGGCTTTTTAAGAGAGATCAATAGCAAAGCTAAAGTGCTGTTAGATGATATCAAACAGGAAAAAAAGGTCGGTATGACTCTTTATTTTGCCAATCTGATCGAGGGCGATGTGGAGGCTTTGGCTGATGTCATCGATATGCTCAATAAAGGTCAGACACCACGTCTGAAAAGAGCAGATATCGAGGATTATATTGCCGATGATGATACGGATATCGATGCCTTGTTTAAAACGGTGATCGATTTTTTATCACAAGCAAATGTGTCCAAAAAAATAATGATGACAGTAAAGGGCACAGTGGACAAATCCAATCAGTAGATTTTGACGAGACCTATAAAATGATCGCCTTAAACTGTTTCCGGTACCTCAATTTTAGGAGTCTTGACGAGGTGGATCAACTCACCATCCCGGAGTACAACCTGCTGATGCAGGCGGTTGAATTAAAAGCCGTGGATGATGCGTATCTGATTCACTTACAGGCTTTTAAAAACTTTGAGGTACAGGCGACTAAAAAAAGCGGTAAGAGAAGACGTCCTGTCTATGACCGGTTTAGCAAATTCTTCGACTATGACCGGGCGGTCCGAGAAGTCTTGCATCCAACCGCAAAAATTGAAAATGAAACGAACAAGGGTCTCTCTAGGTTGAGGGACTTTTTAATACGTAAAAAGAAAGAAGGTGAAGGCAATGGCTGAAAAGTTTAGCATTAGCGCAATATTGAGCGCTACCGATAAAAATATGTCATCCACCTTTAAAAGAGCGATGGGTGTCGCCGAAACCTTTGGCGACAGGGTCAAGTCGATCGTAGCCGGCGTCGGCGTAACAAAAGCATTAGGCGCGGCCATGAACACATTGACAACATCCCTAGATGGGGCCATCACCCGATTTGACACTTTGCACACGTACCCGAAAATTATGAAAAGCTTGGGCTTTTCGTTTGAGGATGCGCAAGGATCCGTATCTAAATTAAATGCGGCAGTACAGGGATTGCCTACCTCGCTTGCCGATATTGTAAAAAGTGCCCAATCGTTAACGGCAGTCACCGGCAATATGGATAAAGCGACCGACACAGCGATTGCCTTAAATGATGCCCTCCTGGCATCCAGTGCATCCACCGAGGATGTCACCCGAGCGCAGCAGCAGTACTCACAAATGCTGGCCGTCGGAAAAGTAGACCTCGAATCCTGGCGTACTCTGCAGGAGACCATGTCTCCGGCCTTAACTAAAGTCGCTAAAAAACTGGGTATCGCGAGTGGGAATACTCTGAAACTGTATGACGCCATGAAAGAGGGAGATATCACCTTTGATCAGTTTAACAAGGCACTGATCGAGTGCGACAAAGAGGCTGGCGGATTTGCGGAGACTGCCAAAGATGCCAGTAAGACGATACGGACAGGCTTTACCAACATCAAGTCGGCGGTCGAAAACTTTGAGATGGCTGTCATTGGGGCCGTGGATAATATCGTTAACTCCAAAGGTTTTGGCGGTATCGTAGACGTTTTAGACAACATCAAGACGGCTATCTACAATGTCCGTGGAGCGTTTATGGAATCGTCTAACGGAATCGACTACGTGTTTAAACCGGATGTCCTAAAAAAAATCGAGGATGTATTTGAGCGTATCGGTACAGTCGTGTCCAAGATGATGGACGGCTTTGAAAAATCAGGAGCTATCACATCAACCGCAAGAGCCATAGGTGTCTGTAGCATGGTATTTGGTCGCTTTATAGACGTAGTTACCAAATCTAATGCTTTTAGGACAGTGGCCTATGTATTTGGTCAAATCCATGATGCGATTATGGAGGTATCTACTGATATCGCGCTGATTATTAACAAGTTTGTTAATTTAGAGACTATAAATGATGTCTGCAAAGAGATCAACACCTCAGTCCGTAAATTAAAAACTGCCGTATTGGGTGCTTGGGACGCCTTTAAAGAGACGGGCGTCATCGAAACAGCGGTCGATACACTTACCAAACTCAAAAGCGCCATCAAAAACGTAGTCGATGCGGTATCGGAGTCGGGAGCCATTGAGCAGTTTGGTAACTTTTTAGGTAATTTAGGTACACAGCTCTCTCTGGTCATCGGTAAGATAGCGGACTTTATTTCGAGCCTTGATCCTGAGGTGATCAAGACCTTTACCAGAGTCATCGAAAAACTGTTTGAGGCTTACGTAGGTTACAAGCTGATCAAACCTGCGATTGACAAGGTCAAGAGTTTTGGCAGTACGGCCAAAGGTGCTATCGATGGTGTCAAAGGTTTGTGCAGCAACGTTAAAAAGCTTTGGGACTCTATCAAAGAGGGTAACGGTTTAAAAGACAGTCTAAAAAAGATTTTTGGCAAACAGGATCAGCCGGAATTACCAGAACAAACCGGTGGTGGCGGCAATGGTGGTGCGAACGCCATCAAGGCCAAATGGGAAGGTATCGCCAACACCGTTGAAAAGGCAGGATCCAGTATCCGGCAAGCTCTGAATGGTATCGCTGATATCGTTAAATCTGTAGGCACCGCCATTGCCGATGCTGCTAAAGGTATCGGTGAGGGTATCAAGTCAGCCCTTGAGGGTGTTGGTACCGTAATCGAGTCCATTGGTACAGCTATCAAATCTGTACTAGAGGGCTTATCACCTGTCATCGAATCCTTAGGTACTGCCTTAGCTACTCTAGCCAAAGGTATTGGCGAGGGTATTGCAATTGCCCTAAGAGGTCTAGGTAGTGCATTGGCCATGATCCCTCCAACGACCTGGCTGGCTATTGGCGCAGCTGCCTTAATGTTTGGTGCGGCACTCGCCTTAGTTGGCTCTCAAGGTGAGGGGCTGCAGATGGTACTTAATGGCGTAGCTAACGTGATCAGTTCGGTAGCGCCGATCGTACAGATTGTAGTCAACGGTATCGTCAGCGCACTGAGCTTACTGCCGGGCATTTTTGAGTCGGTGGGGAACGCCGTTAAAACTGCCTGTTCAGGCATCTCTGAGGTAGTTACATCTTTAGGTACGGCCGTCAGTGACGTTGTAACAAGCGTAACAGACGGTATGTCCAAAATTATTGACTCTATTGGTAATGCCATTAGTGGTGTACTTGACTCCTTGGCCAACATCATCGACTCGATCGGTGAGGCGGCGCTCAATGCCGGTAAAGGTTTTAACGAGCTGTCAAAGGGTGTAGAGCGTATTACCAAGCTTAACCTGTTTGATATGGCGGCATCAGTAGGAGCGGTTGTATTAGCCTTAGGTGGTGTAACAGCCTTATCCGGTGGACTTGCCGAGGCCGGAACGGGAATGAAACAATTTGCGGACGGAATCAAGCAAGTGAGCAAAAATGGTACAGTGGCAGCTACCGCATTGACAACGATCAACGCAGCGGTCACTCCATTATCCACAACCTTACCGCAGTTAGGTCCTCAGCTGACAAACGTCAGTGAGCAGATCAAGACATTTGCGGATAACGCCATGCAGGCATTTACGACATTGGCGGCATCTACAGTAAGCTGTATGACCTTTACGATGACAATGGCGATGCTTAACGCATCCGTACAGCAGGTTACCGCAGTATTTACGGGCTACATGCTTGTGATCACAGGCGCAGTGGCCGCATTCGCCGGTCTTGCGTCCGGTGCACAGTCGGCGCAGTCCGCTATCAGTGGATTGACAGGTGTAGCAAGCTCTGTCGGCTCCGCATTGAGCTCTCTTGGCGCAGTAGGTAGCTCCGCCATGCAATCACTCGTGAGCTCATTTAGAGAGGCACAGGGCGAGGCTGAGAGCGCCGGTAAAGCGATCGGTACAAACTTTACAAAGAGCGTACAGTCCGGTTTAAAGCAGTTACCGACAATCGCACAGTCGGCGGTAAGCTCAATGATCAGTGTCCTCAACAGCGCACAATCCGCAGCCTACAGCTCCGGTGCATATATTGGTATCGGATTGGCCAACGGTATGCGCTCTCAGCTGGGTACGGTCAGAGCTGTTGCTGCACAGTTAGCAGCGGCCGCGGATGAGGCTATCCGTGCCAAAGCCAAGATCGGATCACCGTCAAAAGTCGCTGATAAAAATGGTATGTGGATCGGGCAAGGTTTGGTCAATGGTATCGAGGGTATGTACGGTAAGGTGCGTCAAGCGGCTTATGGACTGTTTGATATACCGCAGTTGTCCAATCCAAAGCTCGCCTTTGCCGGTGTCAACGCATCTTTAAGTGATGACTACAGTTATTACCATGATGTGCACTACACCATCGAGGTACCATTAGACGTCAATGGACGTGAGTTTGCTAAAGCCACATATGATGACTTTGATAAAGAGGGTTCTGCAAGAGCCAAGATAAAAGATCGTATAAAGGGGGTTAGATAGTCATGTACAACTTTGTAGATACCACTACAGGCCCGGCCGGCGGTAAGGCACTGCCGGCCGAGGCCATGAAGTATAACGGTGTGTATTTAGAGGATGAGATACCTGGCTATCAAACCCTCTATGTATCCGGACGAGAGCTCATGGAGTCGGAGGTTCAAGAAAAGGAAATCACGGGAATTGATGGGTCTGTCTATTACGGCAAGACCTATCCACCCCGTACCATTACCATTGGCTATCAATTGATTGCTAAAGACAACGCAGCCTTTCGATCGGCCTTTAACAAGATGAATCAGATCCTATCGGCTGAACAGGTGCAGATCATTTTTGCTGACGAAACCGACAAATACTTTATTGGTACCAAGGTCGGCAATGAAACTCCTGATCCGGGGATAAACGCCATTGTCAGCGAGTTTGAGATCTACTGCCCCGATCCTCGTAAATATGCGACTACGCTTAAAGAGTTTACGGCAAGTCGCAATGAGGAGGGTATCCTGGAGGCCACGATCGATAATGATGGATCTATGCCTGCCTGTATCGATTACGAAATCATCAACCGGCAGGACAACGGCTATATTGGCATTGTGGCCGAATCGGGCGTTATGGAGTTTGGCAAAAGGGAAGAAGTCGATGGGGAAACGTACAAGCAGAATGAAACACTGCTACACCTCTCTGATTTTATCTCTGCACCCGATGATGTAGGCGGTCATGATGCCATGCATCCGCTTTATGGTACGGATGGCACACTGACCACAAAGACATGGTTTGGTACACAGTTTCTAACGCTGGGCACACCTGGTACGATCAAAGGCGATGCCAATGGTGGATTGCGTACTATCACCATACCGGTTGACTCCGAAGGAGCGGCCGGCTGTAAAAACTTTTACGCCTATTTCCACCTCATTTTTTACGCTGGACTAATGGGTCAAACCGGTGAGATGTCCATTAGCTTTTTGACAGAGGATGACGAGCTGATCTGTGGGGTCAATTGGAATAAAACGGATGTGTCCGGGAATACGGCTCACTATGATCTAGTCGTCCACAACCCCGATGCCAAGCCAACAGATAAAATGGCTGGTAAAGTGGTTAAAACCTATGACTACACAACCAGTCATCTACAGACACAAAACCCGTGGTACTGGGATTGGGGCCACTGCGACATCAAAAAAGAGGGTAGCAAGATCCAATTTTTCTATTGGGGCGGCTATCCTGCCTACAACGTGCCGGAAGTTGAGAATATGGTATGCAAAAAGATCCAGATTGCTTGTAAGCAATGGGGCAACCGTAGCGGCAGCCAACTGTTGACGTACTTTGGATTTGACGTCTTTAATTTCCAAAAACTCAACGTTGAAAAATGGCGGGACGTACCGAACCGTTACAGTGCCGGTTCAACGGTCACGATTGACGGAGAGTACGCCAAGATCTACGTGAACAATATGCCAAAACAGGATGATGAGATCGTGGGCACCCAATACTTTAAAGCGCCGCCGGGTCAATCCAAAGTGCGCTTTTATATGTCGTCTTGGGTGACGCAAGATCCAACAATCACGGTACGTATCAGGGAGGCATGGTTGTAAATGGAAAATGTACGAATTGCTATATTGAGCGCAGATGATACCGTCTGCGCTTTTTTAGATAACAGTGTGGATAAATGCGCACCGTACTGGGACGACGTACTGCATACCTATTTACAAGGATCCCAGTACACCTTTGAGCTGCGCACTTTGGCGGATCATGAGGATGCACAGTTTATCGTTGAGGGTAATCACTGTAGTTTCCGTTACAAAAACCATGACTATTACTGCACTATCGTCCATGTCGAAAAGTCGGAACATGAGATCTATATGCAGGCATACGGACTGACGCTAGAATTAACCAACGAAACAGTCGACAGCTTTAGTGGTACATCGTTAAGCATTGTGCAATATATCCAGCATTATCAATTTGAAAACACGTTTGTCATCGGTGTTAACGAGGTATCGGATAAACGCATCTCTCATGAGTGGACAGGTCAGGAAACGATCCTTGCCCGAATGTTTAGTACAGCCAATGTATTTGATGCCGAGTTGGAGTTTATTACGGAGTTAAACGATGATTACAGCCTTAAACAGATCAAGCTCAATATCTATCGCAAACACAGTGATGACTACCAGGGTATCGGTGAAGATAAGAGCGGTACGATCATCTGTTATGGACAGGGTATTGAGGGTATTACCAAAACGTCTGACATTACAGAGCTTTATACAGCCATAAGGCCAACCGGTACAGACGGATTAACGCTGACGGGAATGGGCGAAAAGAAGGAATATGATGCTGACGGAAACCTCGAATTTTGGCATGAGGCCAATGGGCGGGATATTCGGGCCATGCAGTCCAGAGAGCGTTTCCCAAGCCTTGCTATGGGTGCGGACAATGACCGATGGATAGCCTATATGTGGACTATGGAGACGGACAACGTCAATATGCTGTACGGCAGGGCACTAGCGGAATTGCGAAAGAATTGTGTGCCGAAAAACTCCTATGACGTACAGGGCTATATCGACGGTAATATCGGTGATACCTACACGATCGAGGATGCCGAGTTTAAGCCGGTCTTATATCTACAGGCACGAATCGTTGAGCAACAGATCTGCTTTACAGATCGTACCAAATGCTCAACGGTCTTAGATAATTTTACCGAAATCGAGAGTCAGATCAGCGGTGATCTCTTAACACAGATGCAAGAGATGATCAACGCCAACAAGACCTATCAGCTTGTTGTGTCATCCAGTAACGGTCTGATCTTGCCAGAGGGTGTAGATCATACCGTATTGACCGCATATGTCCGTGATAAGTCACAGGACGTAACGAGTAACTTTACCGTGAACTGGTACAAAAACAGTGCCTTAGTTTATACGGGTACATCACTCAGCGTATCTCGTGACAGTTTAAACCCAAGTGCGGTGTATCGAATCGTAGCGGTCGATGCTAATGGGCAAACAAGAGCCATGACGGAGATTACATTGGCGGCCGTGACCGATGGTACGTCCATTACGATCACTAACCAGGTCATCACGTACCAGGTGTCCGATAGTGGCACGTCTATCCCAACCGGAGAGTGGCTCACTGAGATCCCGGAGGTGCAACCGGGTGAGTACCTATGGGTACGGACAGTCATTACCTACAGTGACGGTACCAGTGTGACACAACACTCCGTATCACGTAATGGGGTCGATGGATCTGACGGACAGGACGGTACAAGTGTAACCATCATATCAACGTCAGTTGTTTATCAAGCTCATACGTCCGGCATTGTCGCACCAACTGGCCAATGGTTAGAGTCACCGCCTAATATCGCTCCGGGAATGTTTTTATGGACTCGTACAACCGTAGTCTATAGTGACGGAAAAGAAACAGTATCATATAGCGTATCGAGGAGTGGCACAGATGGACAGGATGGCCAAGACGGTACATCGATTACGATTACTTCGACCTCTGTTACTTACCAGGTATCCACAAGTGGTACGACCGTACCTAGTGGTACATGGTCATCAAGCATACCGACAGTATCCGCCGGTCAATACTTATGGACTCGTACCATCGTTAATTACTCCGATGGCAAGTCCACAACGTCTTACTCGGTGTCGAGATTTGGAGTCGATGGTGCTGATGCCGATCAGCCATTGCGGCTGATCATCGAGTCCTCTGCCGGACAGATCTTTAAAAACAGTGGTATCGCTACCACATTGAGGGCAAGAGTATACCAGGGCAATGACGAGCTGACACAGGCCGAGTTTGAAAAATATGGGGTTGTAAAATGGTATCGTAACAGTGAAACATCTGCGATATCATTGGGCGCCACGAGAGTGATTAGTGAGGGGTCGGAAGAAAGTACTGTTACTTATCGTGCGCAATTGGAAGGTGCCGAAGTACCAGCAGGTCGAAATTTACTCTTGAATACTAATCAGGGCAAAACGGGATGGTGGTGGAATACCAACTCCGGTACCGTCAGTATCACAGATGAGGTGGAAAAGGGTGTAAACATTACAAACTTTGCAAAAACAGGAGACCCCGGAATGTGGAACGCCGTACAGTATCGCGGTGGTATTGCTTTCTCGGAGATCAAACCCGGTACGGCTTATACCCTGTCTTTCTACCTAAGGGACAATTTGCGAGATTTAAACAAGAGTCTGAACGTATTTATCATGCAATCAAATGGGGCTAACAGAATGACCAAAAATCCTACACCGCTAATAGTACAGGCCAAAAAAGGAGACTGGCTCTACGCCCAGACGACACTTTACACAAATGATACTTTACCAACGCAAATCGGGAGTCAACAGCTGTATTTTAGCGGCTTCGGCGATACGGACGTATCTTACTCGATTAAGGATCTAAAGCTGGAGTCGGGCATAGAAGCTACACCGTGGACTCCCGCGCCGGAGGATGGAATTGATCTACCGACTAAGATATTAGCCTTTGACGTCATTACTCTCGCTACCGTAACCGATGTACAGGGTATCTACCGCTTTTATCAGTTAGCCACAAGTATGCCGACCAAACCGACGACTTACCCACCAGCGAGTCCGTGGATGGATGAGATGCCAGGATATCAGTTGGGTAATCAGGACAGCTTATATTTTGTCGATGTTACCGTCTTTAATGATTTGACCTATCAGTATGGCGAGGTGCAGTTATCGACCGATTACGAGGCCGTCAAGGCTACATACGCCGATGCCTTGCAGCAGATTGCCAATGCGGAAAAGCAGATGCAATCCGAGATCCAAAAGACGAACGAGTCCATCCGTGCCGAGGTATCGGAGGACTACTACAAAAAAGATCAGACGGACGACCTGTTAGGTACGATCTCAACGGCTTTGGAACAGACCAAAGACAGCTTTACCATGCAGTTTAACAGCTTTCAGGCGGATCTAAATAGTGTCAACGCTGATAACTCGGCCAAGTTTCAGGAGTTGTATCAATATATAAGGTTTAAAGGTGGCTCGATTGAATTGGGCGAGGCGGGTAATACGATCACCCTGACTATCGAAAATGACCGCATATCTTTTAAACAGGCAGGGCAAGAGATTGCCTATATGTCAAATAACCAACTTTATATTACCGATGCCAATATCGTTACGAGTTTGCGCGTCGGTAATTTTATTTTCAGCCCGCGACCAAACGGGTCGCTAGATTTTAAAAAGGTAGGTGCATAGTATGTCAGTTACACAGACTACGATTAACATACCTTACTGGTTGACCAATGGCCCCGGTTGGCAGACGTCCAATCAGGGGTCATGTCGAGTGACCGTAACGCGTAATTATGGCAATGATAAAGCGCGGATTGAAACGTACTGGGGCTACTGCTCTCCCGGTGGATCACAGGCGGCTGTTAACTGTATCATCAATGTAAATGGCACGGTCCGTAATGAGCAACTATTTGGACCGACTGTCCACAATGCCGGAGCCTGGTACTACGCCAACGGTACAGGTTTTGATGTACCTGTATCGGATAGTGCCGGGTCGCTAAATATTACGGTGTACATGATTGTCAATGCCGGATCAAGTGGGCAGCAGTCAAGTAGTCCAAGCGCATCTCTAAGTTATGACTCACGTGGCGAGACCACACCGTCAGTCGATAAGACAGAGGCGGATATCGGTACGTCGGTCACGATTACGACCAACCCTTATGTATCAACATTTAGTCATAAGCTGTATTACTCGACCGATGGCGGTAAGACAAAGACGTTGATTGGTACAGTACCAGCGCAGGACACGGAAACATCGTGGACGATACCAACGTCATTGGCCTCGCAGATACCAAATGATACGTCCCTGTTGATCACGATTGTTTGTGAGACTTACAATGGCTCATCTAAGGTCGGCGGCGACAAGACCTGTACCTTAACAGCGACAGTACCATCGACCTACAAGCCATCGATATCAAGTGTATCGATCAGTGAGGCTACAGCTGGTCTAGCCAGTCAATTTGGAGTCTATGTCCAAACCAAATCAACGCTTAAGATAGTAACCGATGCAAGTGGATCTAACGGATCTACAATCAAGAGTGTCAGTATATCGTGCGATGGATTTACCTATTCGGGCACGACCGTTACAACCGGTACTTTGGCCACATCCGGTAACATATCTATTGTAGTTACCGCGACCGATAGTCGAGGCCGCACGGCGAGCACAACTAAAACCATCAATGTAGTAGCGTATAGCGCTCCTGCCATCACGCAGTCAACCGTTACCAGGGCCAACAGCTCTGGTACTGCCAGTGATGAGGGTACCTATGCGCTTTTTAATTACGCGTATAGTATCACTAACGTTAACAATCGTAATACACATACGTTTCAAATCCAGTACAAAAGTGGCACGTCTTGGGTTACGCTTGTCACCTATACTGATTACGTTAAAAGTGGTAAGTATCTATCGACAAGGACGTTTGACGTCAACAGTGCCTTTGAGTTTAGGTTTGTCGTCACCGATTATTTTGGATCGTACACAATTGAGAAATCTATCGATATCAGTTTTGCCCTCATGAACTTTGGAGCCAATGGCCACTCGATGGCCGTCGGTATGCAGAGTCCTAATGACAGTTACTTTGACCTTAACTTACCAGCTCGAATCCGACAGGCCATCAATATGATGGGTAATTTGACACTAGGTACGTTGGCCAAACAGGCCATTGGTAAGTTTATTTACCCGGTTGGCTCGGTCATCAGTAACACGACCGGTACCAATCCAGGTACGCAGTTTGGTGGTACTTGGGAGCCATTCGCGCCGGGCCGAGTTTTGATTGGTGCGGGCACCGGAAATGATGGTAGTACAAGTATGACTTTTACTGCTCTCGGAACGTATGGAGAGTACTATCATAAATTGAACACAAATGAGATACCTGCACATGCTCATGGGGCTGTATATCAAAATGGTATTGATGGTGGGCAAGGAACAGAGTATGACAAGTTGCCATTTGTTAGAGCGGGTGGTCAAACACCTGGCTCTAAGTATTGTGAAACCAAAACAATCGGAGGCGGTCAATCACATAACAACCTACCTCCGGCTACGGGAGTGTACTATTGGCGGCGTACTGCGTAAGTATGACTTTTACTGCTTCGTCAAAGGGCGGCGAGTACAATCATGCTATTACCATCGACGAAATGCCATCGCATAAACATGATATATCCGCACCTATTGCATCGACCTGGACTAATGCTGGCGGAAATAGTATCCAGGGGAGTAGCCAGAGCCAAAACCCATATAACTTTAGTTGGTGTAAAGAGGCTGGTGGTAATAAACCCCATAACAACCTACCCCCTTATCAGGCCATATACTATTGGCATCGTGTTAGCTAGTACGGTGCCAATAATAAACGACCTGGTGCGGATTCAAGAGACTGAAAGGTTCGGCTTTCATGCTCGAATTAACCTCGGCCATTAAATAAGGTAATGTCTTATCACTATCCGTAGCTGTAGAGTAGATTTCCCACAAACTACCACCAGACGCATTCGATAACCATCGTCCTGCCCACAAATTATCCGGTACAGATTTTACCCTATGCTCATGCGGATACATGTTAGCCATTGTGAGAGATCTATTGTAATTCCCACCGGTAGCTCCGGCAGTAAAAGTCATACTTGTACAAGTCTTCTTAATGTATGACTTTTACGGCCTTAGGAACTTATGGCGAGTACTACCACACATTGACCTATGACGAGATGCCTTTGCATAGTCACGCACAGTACATTTCTGCCAATAACGGAAATAGCGCGGTGCGTAGAGACTACTCTGATGATGGCAACGCCGCACTTTATCCACAAGGATGTAACACTGGTAATGCCGGTGGTGACAAACAACATAACAATATACAGCCATCAATGGGCGTTTACTATTGGCGTAGAGTTAGTTAGTCCTGTGCCAATAGTAAACGGTTTGATAAGGCTGTACGTTATTGTGCCCTTTGCCTTGCCCTGAATACTGTACTGCTTGTCTGTATGCGGTTGTACGATTTGCAGTATTTGCATACCCACCATACACTTGCTCGTTAATAGCATACGCATCGTTATAGCCGCCAACTACCGCATTATCGGTACCAAGGGTTTGAGCGTGTTTGTGTTTGCCGTTCTCGTCAGCGGTCAATTTATGGTAATACTCGCCACCTACAGACAAGGCCGTAAATGTCATACATAAACTAGGCTATACGATGCCAACGATAAACGGCTCTTGATGGCTGGATATTGTTATGCCCTCTACCCTCGCCGGAGCTATCCGTTTGAATCTTATACTGCTTGTTGTAGTTACCATAAGTATTACTACTACTGACAGATTGCACAGGCTGTATTACAGGCGAGTAGTAATTGTGGGAGTGCGGACCGTTCTCCTTTTCGGTAAGTGCGTGTAAGTACTCACCATAGTCACCACCAGCAGTAAAAGTCATACATTTAATGCTGATAGTAATCGGCGAGTAACTCAACGCATTTACGCTTGAGCTCCAGTTGCGGATGGACGTACATGCTCATGGTTATGGCTACATTACTGTGGCCAAGCAGCTGGCTAAGCGACTTGTAGTCGCAGCCACACTCAATGCACCTCGTCGCAAAGGTGTGCCGGAGTGCGTGGAACTTATGATGCGGTAACTCAAGCTCTTTTAAGACTCTGTTGTAAAATAGACGGTACTTGTTAGGTTCGATGTGCTGCTCTCTGCCGGTAATGAGGTACTCATCCGGCTCGCCTCGCAGCAGTACGGCAAACTGCATGATCCATTTATTTAAAGGTATGGTGCGGATGCTTGCCTTAGATTTGGGCGAGGTAATGACAAGACGCGAGCCATCCTTTTTGGTGTAAAGCCGACTCATAGTCTTGTTGATATGTAAGAGTTGGCAGTCAAAGTTGATATCGGACCATTTGAGAGCGCAGAGCTCTCCGATGCGGATACCGGTATGGATAGCGAGTAA
The DNA here is from genome assembly GCF_052121255.1 of Faecalicoccus sp. LCP19S3_E2. NCBI lineage: Bacteria > Bacillati > Bacillota > Erysipelotrichia > Erysipelotrichales > Erysipelotrichaceae > Faecalicoccus > Faecalicoccus sp. LCP19S3_E2. The sequence continues at coordinate 62,321 of NZ_JBQKEP010000012.1, forward strand.
TATACCAAAGTTTTTGTAACTAATCTCAGTTTGGAGGTGATTGATCAATGCGATCTGATCTGATTTGTCAAAGATCTCGACCTCCTTAGGTGGATTGTAGGGTAAGCGGATCTCGAGGTCTTTACGATTGAGGGAGAGCTTTAAAACGCTGATGATGCTGTCAGCATAACTTTTAGCGATACCGCCTTTACCGTCAACTCGGCCATGATCGAGTTGACCGAGTACAAAATCCTGAAGGATCTCACTGTCGATCTGATCCACGTCCATATTACCTAAATGCGGTAGGATCTGATTGTGAGCGACATTGTAATAGACGGTATAGGTACCGCCTTTTTTGTAGATTTCCTGATCTGCGAGCCAGGAATTTAATAGTTGTTTGTAAAGCATGTATAGCTCCTTTCTGTACATGCTTTTTATTATGGAGGAAAAAGTATGGAAGATGAAATTTTGGAAGAAATGCCGGTCTATGAGGAGCCATCGCGAGATATCCTCATCGGTGATTTACCAATCTTTTTATGCAACGAGCTGATCCAGCAGATCAATGAGCAATTGGTCGTTACCTTTATGTGCGATGAGTCTATGGATGCCATTGTCGAGGCGTTTAGAGGCTGCGAGTCGTTTACGTATTCTGACACAACCTATGAGGGCTATACGATCGTCAAAGCCTTTAATATGACCGTTGGAGGCGATGACAAAGTGATTTATCAGATCACCCTCGATAAGCTCCCGGAAGATCCGTTTACGGATGATCAGGAGTTTGCTCTGAAATACGCCACCGACAATATGCCGGACGAAGACGCCTTAGATCATAAGAGCCTGTTTGCCAACTGGGAAGATCTGAATAATGGCGAGTGGATCCCGGAGGGGGAACGCCTGAACTACAATGACAAGCTCTGGAAATGTGCCAAAGGGCATAACAAGAGTACTGACTACTGGCCTGGTAAAGATCCTACGCTCTTTGAGCAGTTGGATAAAGATGGGCACGAGGGTACGATCGATGATCCGATCCCGGTACCGGAATCCGTAACGACAAGTGGATTTACTTGTATATATGGTAAGTACTACTCCTGGCGAGACAAACTGTACCTCTGTAAACGAGGCGGAGTTGCCAACCCGGAGGAATTGTACGGACAGGAGGTTAAGCTGTATTACTCTCCTGATGCTTTAGTTGGACACTACTTTGTAACTGCATAGGAGGAATAGATATGGAACAAGTAATGGAAGTATTGATGCCGGCCGTATTACAGTTGGCTGGAACTATTGTCATGGTCGTGGCCGGAATCATCGGCTATCAAATCAAAAAGCTATACACACAATACGTAGATACACAGACTAAAAAGGACGTAGTGGCCACCACTGTCCAATATGTGGAACAGATCTGCAAGGATCTGCATGGCCAGGAAAAGCTGGATATGGCCCTTGAACGTGCATCTGCACTGTTGGCCGAACAGGGTATCAATGTATCGGCGACAGAGCTGGAAACATTGATCGAGGCTGCCGTCAACGGCTTTAACGGAGGCTGGTCTAAGAGCGGGGTGACTGATAGCTCCGCCGGTGAGTAATATGACCATCGATGCACTAGTCGCGGGGGTCATTACACTTGGCAGTCTTTGCACCGCAATTGTGGCGGTCGGCAAGTTGATCAACCTGGCAAGCAAGCCAAACAAGGACCAAAACATACGGCTTACCAAGTTAGAGGACCGTATGGCCAAATGTGAGAGTAAGCTTCTCAACGATAACCAGTCTATGATCGAGCAGCAGGAGATCAACTCGCTTACCTTAAAGTCGCTCCATGCACTTTTGAGCCATGCCTTAGATGGTAACAATAACAGTGAGATGGAGCGCTGTAAGGAAGAAATCCAGGAAAGAGTATTTAAAGATGGAGGGTCAATCCGATGATTGGCTCTCCTTATTTATATATAGAGGGTGTTAGCTATGACAGTATTTGATAATTTCTTTGCCTATGCACAGGGTAAAGTATTTGATACTAACGGAAATCAATCCAACCGAACTACAGTCAATTGGGAGTCCCCGTATGACGGACAGTGCGTATCCTTGATCAAAGCCTATTTGAAGTATGGAGGTTGTGGAGTCAAAGCGTATGGTAACGCCATTGACTATTGGACTAACAGAGCCAATAACGGTATCCTCAATATCTGTAACGTAGTAACAGCGCCACAAAACGGCGATATCGTAGTATCGGCTGGTGGCGATCCACAGTATGGTCATATCTTTATATACTGCAACGGCCAAGCATTTACACAAAACTGCTGTAACAATCCTAGAGCAACTTTATATCCACTGTCTTACCAGGGTACGATCTATGGCTACCTGCGACCTAAGTTTATGGTACAGGATCAGTACAATGTCAGTCAGTTACAGGCTGAGCTTGGATTGGCTACATTTACGCATGATCAGATCATCATCCGTAAGGACAGTCCGACCGGGCCGGATACCGGTAAACGCTTTAACGCCGGGGACGTCCAAAAGTACACCGAAAAGTGGGTGGGCAATGGCCACCGCTATATCTCATGGGTAGAGGGCAGTATACGTTACTTTGCCGCTATCTCAAACAGCGAGTCACAGGGCGTTGAGCTTTGGGCTACGTTTAGTAAGATTGAAGAGACTCCGGTAAACGTACCAACAAGCGAGCTGGAACAGGAAGACGGTATAGCTACCCTTACTACAGATATCGGCGTTAATGCTCGTAGGAATGGGCCAAATGGTGAGATCGTCCGAACCTATCAACCAGGTGCGCAAATCCGGTACTACTGGAAATGGGTTGGCAATGGACACCGCTATATCGTATGGCAGGAAGGATCAGACTATATCTTTTTAGCTGTATCCGGATCAGAGGCACAGGGCGTAGAGCCGTGGGCCACGTTTGCAAAACCGGAAGAAGTAGAAGAGCCTGAAGAAAATCCAGGTCCATCTACGGGTGCTGGGGATACACCGACACCGGACGAACCGGAAGACGACGAGTGGGATTTGGAAGATCCGGATCTTGCACCGGTGTTGTTGGAATCGGATCATGGACTGACTGTACACACGGCTTTAGTGGACAAGAGCAGGTATAAGTACAAATGCCCTTACGTGATGACACCACAGTACGTCACGGTCCACAATGCCGGCACCAACGGCAATCCAACGGCCCAACAGCTCAATCAAAGTATGGGTAATACCGATGAGCAAAAGTCCTGGCATCTCAGTGTGGATGATCAAGGCGCGTGGCAAGGTATCCCACTCAACCGTAACGCCTGGCACGCCGGAGATGGTGCAGAGGGCGAGGGCAACCGTAAGTCCATAGCCATTGAGATCTGCTGTGATATGTATGACTCGGATGGCGATGGATCATACAATGACAAGTCCGGCACATCTGATCCACGCTGGGAAAGGGCAAGAGATAACGGAGCTCTGGCAGCTGCACTTATCCTTAATAAATATGGGTGGGATATTTCGCATCTGAAAAAGCATCAGGATTGGCCAATGTCTAATGGATCTTATAAGTACTGTCCGCATCACATATTAAATGATGGATGGGAGGACTTTGTAGCATTGGTACAGGCCAAATTGGATGTGATCCAGGATCAACCAGCAGATCCGGACACACCGGAAGAAGGTGATACGATCGATGGTGGATTGATCAATACGCTGGTATCATTATTGATCAAGCTTGTCAACAAGCTGCTTAGTATTTTTAAATAGATAGTTGATCCACTAAACTATTTTTATTAACTGTATGGGGGAGCCTTCGGGCTCCCTGTTTTTTTTGTGCAAAAAAAGTAAAAAATACTCTTGACTATACAAGTATATACTTGTATTATAAAGATGTAAAAAGACTGGAGGAAACAAGGATGGCAACGGAGGCAAAGCGAAAAGCAAATGATAAATATAATAAGAAAAATTCGGTGCTCGTACCGATCCGACTGAATAAGCAGACTGACAAGGACATTATTTACCATTTGGAAACGGTCAACTCAAAAGGCGGCTACATCAAGGATCTGATCCGAAAGGATATGAATAGCCTACTGGACAAGAGAAAAGAAATGCTTAAAGGATGGAACGAGCAGAACGGATTGGATGACAAAATGTACTACCTGGATGTACGCAGATACAACGAAGAGAATGAAGAAGTTGGCGGCGACCCGGTGTACCTGAAATCGGATGATCTGGAAGAAATTGAAAAGGCGTTTGATCATGAGGTATCCATAAACAAGAGCAGCAAAAGAAAAGGTACCGTCATCAAGATCAAACGAGCTGCTGAGGTTTATGATAATAACTTATACTACGAAACAATCAAAAAACAGGAGGTGTAACTATGGCATGGAAATACGGCACATTTAGCTGCGGCCACGAAGGTAGAGTACAAGTGTACGGCCCATCCGTGGATCGGCAAAGAAAGGCGGACTACTATTTTGATACGCATCTTTGCCCAGAATGCTGGGCGAAAAAACAGGCTAAACTATCTGCTAAAAATGCGGATATTGCAGACTGCTTGGGCTTTGCAAAATTGGAGGGCAGTCCAAAGCAAATCGCATGGGCAGAAAATCTACGAATCAAAATGTTTGAGATCTTAAAAGAAAAACCTTACTACAAGGATGTAGTCGAGAGCATTGCGAAATCGGAAACAAGCGCTAAGTTTTACATCGATGCCAGAGATATGATGGACATCGTTGTCGATAAAAAATACAGGGAGGGTAAATAGTATGGAAACAATCAAACTTTATGGATCTTACGGAGTATTGGCACATGAGTACAAACCGATATGGGCTGATGCACCGGCCACGGAAAGCTACGAAGAAGGTATTTATGAGATACCGCAGCAGTTTAAAGTATTGACCAATCAATACGGGGAGCGTTTGTACAAAGGGCCGGATGGACATAAGTACCTGTTAAAAGACTTATTGGAAAACGGAAAGGGAGACGAGCCTTACTTTACGTACTACGATGACCGTACCGGAAAGGTTGTATGGTTCAAGCTTAAGAAAATCGAGGGCTGATTTTATAGCAATTGATTCTTAAGGATTGTAACTCTTCGTAATATTTGACTTGGGGCCATAAGGCTCCATTTTTTTTGTGCCTAATCCGCTTTACATATCGTGGGTTAGAAATTATAATATAAACAAGTTAAGCGTTCTGTCTTCTTAGGTTTACCTAAGATGTGGATTGAAATATGTGCTTATTATTGTATGCGCAAGCGAATTTTGTTATCTAGCCGTAAGGCTAGATATGGATTGAAATATGTACTTAAACTTGAGTACGCTTTTGAACGCTTATCTCTTGAGATGTTCCTAAGAACATCTTTTTTTAACCAATGGTATCGCTAGTATAAAGGTAAAGACAAAGAGAGCTATCTGCTCTCTTTTTTAATTGGTTATAACACCAAATGTCATATGAATCTGATATAATATAAACATGAAATACAGTGTATGTTTACTGGCCGCCGGACAAGGTGTTCGTACAAAGCTGCCTTATAATAAAGTGCTCTATAAAATGGACGGGAAATCAATTCTTGATCATAGTTTAGATTTGTTTTTATCGGATTCAGATTGTACACAGATCGTATTGACTTGTTCTTTACAGGATATGGAAGCCATGCAGAGTTATAAAAAAGAAGATCGAATCGAATTGGTTTTGGGTGGAAAAACCAGACAGGAAAGTGTGTATAATGCATTGCAGGCGGTAAAGTACCCTATTGTGTTTATTCATGATGCGGCCAGACCGTATTTGAAAAGGGAACAAGTCGAAGAACTGAAGAAAACTTTGGAACAAGAGGATGCCTGTGTATTGATGGTACCAAGTGTCGATACGGTAAAAATAGTAGAAAATGGTTATGTTGTATCGACATTGGATCGTAATGTATTGTATAATGCACAAACACCGCAATGTTTTAAAACGGATTTGATCAGGAAATGTCATGAAGCGGCCAAAAAGGAACAAAAGATCGCAACGGATGATACACAGCTGGTGGAATGGTATTCTCAAACCCGTGTAAAAGTGGTGATAGGAGATCCGGCTAATATAAAAGTAACAGTGCCTTCCGATTTAAAATAAACAGATAGAAAAGAGGATGGAGTGATATGATCCCACTAAAGTGGACACACGAAATAAATAAACGTGTATCTATGGAGGTGGGATTTTTCTATGGGAAGAAAGCCAAAATTATCTGCTGATATGAAGGTATGTA
>NZ_JBQKEP010000013.1:0-57060 GCF_052121255.1 Faecalicoccus sp. LCP19S3_E2
TAGAATATCAAAATATAAGGAATCACTTAAAAACAAAGCCCAATCAGCATAATACCAATTGGGCAAGAATTTTTACTTATTTAATGTGTCCACTTGACAGGGACCAGATCAGAGTATGGAGTATTCAGCTTTGATTTTTGATGATTGTATGGATGAAACGGATTCTTATGAGAATTTGGAAGCATCGGTGCAGGTGTTTCAGAAGGATGATCGCTGCCGACAAATTGTAGTCAGCTGCAGTACAGAATGGCTTTTAAAGTTGGCCCAAAGACCATCACCGAAGATGATGATGGTACAAATGGCAGATACTCCATATGTGGCATTGTTGAATGGGTTAAAAGCAGTGTCACAGGAAAATGTTGTGGTTGTGGGCCTTAGTCATATTGTGAATAGAGAAAAGTTGGACACAATGTTATGTGAATTAGAGCAGTATCCTGCGATTTACTATAACGAGGATCTTCAGGCGTTTGATACTCGACTTCTGATGTTTTCTTTGCAGTTGGCTATCGAAACAAATGTACAAATTGATTCGTATGCCATGGCGGTTGAGAAACTCTCCAATACACCATTACAGAAGATATAAGTCATACTTGAAATCGTATGGCTTTTTTTGTGCAGTTGAACATTGAATATGAAATCTTTTCAATCTTGAAATCTTTTAGAGAAGTTTTATTTCAGCTAAAAAGTTTTTTCATTCTGCATGAAGCAATTCAATCGGTTTTCAAAAATGTGTAAAATCAAGGACTAAAATCATCTAAAAATGTGGACATCATCTTTGAAAACATATCTAAAAATGTGTTTAATATACATAAGGTGGTCAATATGTTAAAAAGAAAAGTGGATCTGGTTTTAGAGAATTGGAAAAATAACGACGATAGATATCCTTTGATTATTAAGGGGGCAAGACAAATAGGTAAGACAACTTCAATCAGACAATTCGCAAAAAAGAACTATAAGAGTCTGGTTGAACTGAATTTTATTCGTAATCCGGAATATATACAGGCTTTTGAAAATACTAGTAATCCAAAAGATATAATCATGGCTTTGTCTTTGGTGAATCCAAATTTTAATTTTATTCCTGGAAAAACTTTATTATTCATTGACGAAATCCAAAAATATCCGAATGCGGCTACATCATTAAAGTTTTTTTATGAACAACATGAATACGATGTAATATGTAGTGGATCGCTATTAGGCGCTAGATATAAGAAAGTAAGTAGTATATCTGTAGGTTATAAAACAGACTATACGATGTATTCATTAGATTTTGAAGAGTTTTTATGGGCTAAAGGATATACAGAAGATCAGATTGAGTATATCTATAAATTTATGAAAGAATTAAAACCACTTCCCGAATTCTTATTCAATACATTAAATGGTTTGTTTAAACAATATATTTATTGTGGTGGGATGCCTGCAATTGTAGATCGATTCATTACTCAAGAGAATTTCAGTGGGATTTTCGAGATGCAGGAACAGATTCATTTAAATTATGAAGAAGATATTACAAATTATGTTGAAGGTTTAAACACTGCTCGAGTTTTAAATGTATATAGACATATCACATCTCAACTGGCGAAAGAGAACCACAAATACCAAATTACTAAATTGGGACATGGTGCCAGATTCAGAGATTACAGAGGATGTGAAGAATGGCTTAAAGATGCGGGTATAGTAAATTTAGCGTATAACGTTATGGATTTGACATTACCTTTGAAAGGCAATGAAATAGATAATAATTTAAGGATGTATTATGGAGATACCTCATTTTTGGTGGCTTCCATTGACGATGAATCAAAAAAGGATTTTGTACAGAATGCAAATTTTGATATTTATAGTGGGGCATTATTTGAAAATTTAGTAGCGGAATCCCTAGTTAAACAAGGGTATAAGGATTTGTTTTTCTATAAGAATGAAGATTCTACGATCGAATTAGATTTTTTGATTCGAGTAAAAAATGAAATAGTCCCAATCGAAGTAAAGGCAAAAAGAGGAAAAGCCGTTTCATTGAATAAAATTCTAGAAAATAAAATATTAAATTTTGGCATTAAACTTTCAATGAATAATATAGGATTTGAAAAGAATATTTTTACATTCCCTTATTTTCTTACCTTTCTTTTAAAGAGGTTTTTTAAAGAAAATGAAATTATTCAATGGTAAAGTGTATCATAAGAAATTTTATATGTGATTATTAATGCCTTATTTTTAACTTTCCATTGGAACAAATAACATATGCCATGACTATAGAGAAATGGTCAAGACATTGTTAAAAAAGATGTGGCTTGAAAGAAATTGGGTCGATAGACTAAAGAAAGAAACCCAAAAGTGGCTCATAAAAGTGTAACATTTCATAAAAACTCGCTCATTTTTTTGTAAATACATTGAGAAGCTCATTATTTTTTGTACGCACCATTGATCATTTAATACCGGTTGAAGTAAAAGCCAAGAAAGGAACATCAAAATCATTACAGACTTTGATTCAAATTGAACAATATCCTGATATTCAAAAAGGAATAAAAATCACGTCACAGAACATCGGATTTGAAAATAATATTTTGACCATACCTTATTTTTGTTCATTTTTATTGAAACGATATTTGAAGACCAGAACCTTTTAAAAAGACAGAACGTCATCATTAATAAAAGTTAAACATCACAGGAAAATGTTAATAATTCTTTAGGATTTGAATCTGTATTTTTTGTTATACTAGAAATATGGACATAAAAGATATTAAAGTAACCGATATGGATAAAGGACTGAGTGCCAGTCAAGTCTTAAATGCGAAATCGAATAAAATAGAAGATCAAAGCTCAAAATCATACAAAAAGATTTTACAGGCAAATATTTTTTCTTTGTTTAATGCGATCAATGTTTTCTTAGCCTTTTTAGTTATTTTGACAGGTTCTTATCGCAATATGCTTTTTATGGGCGTTGTGATTGGAAATGCTCTGATTGGAATCGTTCAAGAGGTGCGATCAAAGAAAAAGCTGGATGCGTTGGCATTGTTGAATCAACAAAAAGCACATGTTTTACGAGATGGAAAGATCGATAAAATCCCAGTGGATGAAATTGTGGAAAATGATTTGATCTTACTGCAGGCAGGTGATCAGATTTGTGTAGATGGATTCCTTGTTTCTGGTGAAGTAGAATGCAATGAATCACTATTGACAGGAGAAAGTGATGCGATCCATAAGAATCAAGGAGATACCTTATATTCAGGAAGCTATGTGGAGGCAGGCCATGCCAAGATGCAGGCTGTACATGTCGGGGAGGATACATATGTCCACTCTATTTTGAAACATGCGAAAAGAGAGAAGAAATACCCTTCACAGCTTCGTGATTCAATCAATTCGATCATTCGTTTTTGTACGATCATATTGTTTCCGGCAGGTATTTTGTTGTTTTTGAAGTCTTTTTTTATTTCGCAATATAGTTTGAACGCATCGATCTTAAGCACGGTTGCAGCTGTTGTAGGCATGATTCCGGAAGGGCTTGTCATATTGACAAGTATTGCGCTTGCGATTGGTGCTTTGCGCCTGGCGAATCAGAAAGTGCTGGTACAGGAGCTTTACTGTATTGAAACATTGGCAAGAGTGGACACACTATGTCTTGATAAAACCGGAACGATAACAGAAGGCAGTATGAAAGTGACCGGAATCGAATCGTTATCAGACTATTCGCAAAATGAAATTCGTACGATCCTTTCCAGAATGTTTGGTGCTCTACAGGATGAGAATGCTACAGCGTTAGCTATTCGTGAGTATTGCCCGGTTGAAGTGGTTCCGGTTAAACAGATCATACCTTTTTCCAGTTCTCGTAAGGCAAGTGCTGTATTGTTTGAAGAAGAAGGCTATATCATAGGTGCTTATCCTTTTATCGTGAAACAGCCGGATGCATCGATTGTGGAAAAAATTGAACAATACGCCAAACAAGGCATTCGTGTTTTAACGTTATGCAAGGCTAAAGAAAGTGTACAACATTCTTTATTGGGGGATCATGAACCAATCGGTTTGATTTTGATCCAGGATGTTTTGCGAAAAGATATCCAAACGATCCTTTCTTATTTTTACAAGCAGGGGGTCGATATTAAGATCATTTCCGGAGATGATGCCAATACCGTGCAGGCGATTGCACAAAAAGCAGGGGTGCAAAGCTTGGCGGTTGATATGAATACTGTACAGGATATTGATTTGGCATTAAGAGAACATTCTGTATTTGGTCGTGTTACACCGGAACAGAAACGAGATATGATTCTGGCATTAAAGAAACAAGGGCACACGGTAGCAATGACCGGCGATGGTGTCAATGATGTTATGGCTCTAAAAGAAGCAGACTGCTCCATTGCGATGGGGTCTGGTTCCGAAGCTACCAAAAACATCGCATCTTTAGTATTGTTGGAGGATCAGTTTGCGGCCTTGCCTTCCATTTTGAATCAGGGACGTTGCGTTATCAATAATATTCAAAGAACGGCTTCTTTGTTTTTAGTTAAGACATTGCTTTCCTTAGGATGTTCGTTGTTGACATTATTTTTATTGGAAAGCTATCCGTTTTTACCGATTCAATTGACGCTGATATCTTCATTGGCAACAGGACTTCCAAGCTTTGTACTGACACTGGAACCGAATACAACACGCGTACAGGGGCACTTTTTAAGAACTGTTTTCTCCAAGGCTTTACCGGGTGCATTCTGTATTTTGCTGGCTGTTATTGGTGTCTATTGTTTTGATGTTTTAGGGCATCAAAATTTAACTTATACACAATTCTCTACGATGTGTACTTTACTTGCCGGATGTAATGCGCTATGTGTGTTAATTTCCGTGTGTAAGCCGATGACAAAATTAAGAATGCTTTTAGTGATTCTAATGTGCTCGGCCTTTATCGTTTGTTGCATTGTACCATCTTTGCAGGCCTGGTTTTGTATTGAATTAGGGGAGTTGACATGGATACAAAAGCTTTATGTGCTTATCAATATACCGATAATTTTCGCAGTCGTTTCGGGTTTAAACCAGTTCGTAGATAAAAAATTAAAAAAATCGAAAAAAAATTAATAAAGTTTCCCATTTTTTACGTATATATATAACAGAAAGGATGGGAAAATTTATGATAGAGACAAAAAAGATCAAATCCACAAAAAAGTTGGAAGACGTTATTTCTACCGTTACGAACCTGGCAGCTGACATGGAAGTTGATGTAGATATGGTCCTTGCCTTATTTCGTATGGGGAATCAACGTATCATGCCGATCTTGCGTAATGATCTGAAACAAAGAGATATTGTTGCTTTGTTGTCGGCAATCATTGCACAGGAACAGCGAGATGAATTGGCTCCGATCAATTGGAACATGGTTCTTGAAGAAATGTGGTCTCAAATGACAGATGATCAAAAAGATCGTATGTTAGGAAAATCAAATCTAGGTTTGAACTAGGGGCATTGCACAGGAAATGCCTTTTCTGCATTATGTTTGCTTGAATAAGGTGTTGGGGATAGTAGAGAAGGAAGTTACTAAGTAAAACCACGGACTAAACGAATGCAAAGGTCGTGCTAATAATAAGTTCAAACGATATGGGAAAGAGTTAAGGGATATTAGGATAAACAAGGATATCTTTGAAAAATAGAATTTGAAAGCCTGCAAACAAAAACAGCTGTCAAAATGAACAGCTGCTGTATCAATCTAAAATATATGCTTTTTTAATGTGAGCGATATACATGACATGGATATCCTGATTGCTTCCGGGAACCGAAGAATCTACATCTTGTGGATAATAGCGCTTTTGTTGCTCTGCCGGTATTTTGTGGAGCTCCTGATTTTGGCTATACAAGACTTCACATTCTAAAGTCAGCGGCATTTCTTTGATAGCTGGTACATTAACCGTTTCACCGGGAACCAAGGTTAGATCCATTTCTTTGATCTTATCGTGATCTTTTCCACTGCGAGTACCGCAATAACCGATGATGTTTTTGACATCTTGACCGACAGGAACATTAATAGTAAATTCTTTGGATTGATCTAACATTTCTTTGGTGTATCGACTTGTACGCACAAAGGCTATAAAGATGGGTAATCCCCACTCGATGCCGATCGTACCCCAGCCAATCGTCATTGTATTGACCTTTTCTTTATATTTCGTGGTTAAAAGAATGCCTTGATCTAACTTGGACAGGACTTTTTGCGATTCCTTTAAGATATCAATTTCCTTTTTCATGTTATTCCTCAATGAGTACGATAGACTGCATTTTTTGTTCAGTTAAAGGACGATCCTGGAAATTGGTTGGTGTATTGGCAATTTCATCAACCACGTCCATGCCATCTAAAACTTTTCCAAAGGCGGCATATTGTCCATCTAGATGTGGAGCATCCTGATGCATGATGAAAAACTGCGAGCTGGCGGAATTTGGGTCCATAGCCCTGGCCATAGAAAGAACACCACGTTCATGTTTTAAAGGATTGACGAATCCGTTAGATTGGAACTCCCCGGGAATGTTCTTTTTAGAACCGCCCATGCCAGTTCCTAATGGATCGCCACCTTGAATCATAAATCCGGGAATTACACGATGGAAAATCAAACCATCATAAAAGTGATCTTTGACTAGGTTCACAAAGTTTTCTACGGTCTTTGGGGCAATTTCCGGATAAAGCTCAGCTTTGATTTCTTTTCCGTTTTCCATTGTTATGCAAATAGTTACTGTTTTCATAAACTATACCTCCTCTATAAACTGCAAACATGTACATTTCATACCAGTGTGTACGGCAATGACACTACTGATGACTTCAAATTGAATGTTTTCTTCCGGCATACCGGCTTCTAACAGTGTCTTTTTCATCAAATCAACGCCTTCCTGGTATTCCGTATGAATCAAAAAAGCTTTTGTATGTTGAATATCTTTCATTTGTTGAATTGCTTGTTCAAGTGCAAACTGATAAGCTTTGGATTCGGTGCGTACTTTTGAAAAGACATCGATTTTTCCGTTTGTCTGTTGATTGATCTGTAAGATCGGGAAGATTTTTAACAGAGAAGCCAGTTTGGCAGCCATTGGGGTCAATCGACCGCCCCGTTTTAAGTGTTCTAAATCTTTTACCAGGATGATCGAATTCGCATTCTGTATTTTTGGCTGCAGACATTCCAAGATTTCTTTGGATGATTTGTGTGCATCTACTAATTTTTTAGCTTGGATGGCCACATATTTTTGTATCTGACAAGTGCTGAAACAATCTAATAATACAAAAGAAATGCCAATTTCCTGTGCTACACTCTGCATAGTAGCTGCTGTGGTGGAAAGACCGGATGTTAATGGAACCCCCAAAATCGTATCATATCCATCAGCCTGAAGCTTTTTAAATAAAGTTTCAATGCGTGAATAAACAGGCATGCTGGTTTTAGGAAGCTCCTTGTTCTTTAATCTTTGATAAATTTGTTCGGTCGTTATTTCTTCTAAATCTTGATAAGCGGTTTGCCCGAAGGTAATCTGCAAAGGAAGTACATGAATTCCCAGACGTTTGCCTTCTTCAAAGGACATATTGGAACCGGTATCTGTCACAACTGCGATTTTTTCCATGTTCATACCCTTTCTTTGTTTTCTGTCTTTAAGATGGTATCATTATACCATCTTAAAAAAGAGTGTAAAGGAGAGCACTATGCCTAGTAAGATTGGAATATGCCGTTTGTCAAATCCGGTTTATCCGGAATCGATTGAAAATGTATGTCAAGCTTTAAAAAAAGAAGGGCATTTGGTTAAGATTACGCCCTACCTGAGTGAAGATGTCGATGGAAAGACAAGAGCCATGCATTTAAATCAGTGGTTTCAGGAAGATTTTGATTTTATCTTTGATGTGAGTGGTGGTGATCTTGCCAATGAATGCCTTCCGTATGTTGATCTTTTGGCGTATCAAAAGAGTCCATGTATATTTTGCGGGTATAGTGATCTGACTTGTGTATTAAATGCTCTGGGGCTAAAAAAGAAGGTATTGTTGTTTCAGGTTCGTCATCATGAGCCCATACAGGAAGTATTGAATTTGGTGAATAAAGATTTTTCGATCGTATATACGAATCAAGCTTATATCGGTGGAAATATTCGCTGTTTTTTAAAGTTGGCCGGAACAGAATATTTCCCAAATCTGGAAGGACGTTCTCTTTTCTTAGAAAGCTATTCCGGCAATCGCTACCGGATTCGTTCGTATCTGGCACAGCTGGAAATGATGCATGTTTTTTCTTCCATCGATTCTCTTCTTTTAGGTCAGTTTACTGAACTGGATCAAAATCAGGATCGAGAATGGTTGATCGATTGGGGCAGGCAATTCAATATACCGGTTTCTCACACTTCCCTGATTGGTCATGCACCGACTTCAAAGGCTTTGTGGATCGGCCAGGATTCTGTTACACTGTAAAACGGAGGCAATAATATGAAGCAGACTTTTACAAAAAGAAAACCCAGCTTTTCCTTTAAGAATATAATGGCACCTATGGGGTGGGCTATCTTGTTGAGTTTTCTTTATAATTTATTTTATATTTACGGAACGATTTTTTTAGGCTCTTCTCTATTGTTGATCGTATATACGATTCTTTTGGGAATGGCATCCGCGGTTGGTTTATATTGGATTTGTACCAAGATCTGGAAAGTTAAATTTGAACGGACAAAAGAGGTTTTATTGCCGATATTGGTTGTGGAAGCCGTTTTATTGATCATAACATTAGGTGTTTTGTCGCCTTTACATAGTGTAGTCTATGCATTGGATCAATGGTATGTATCGATTCCTTATCAAGTATTATGCGCGCTGTTGATCGTACTGGCACAGCCTTTGCAGCTATGTATGTACAGTGCTTTGGCACAAAACATCACCGGTGCAAAAGAAATCAAAGATTATATCGAGGATAAGTTTCTACATTCCTTTAAATCCATTTGGAATCAATACTGTATGATCTTATTGTTGGTTTTATTTGTCGATACGCTGACAAGAGGTATTTTTTCCATTGGAGCAGGCTTTGATGGCTATGCGATTCTTTCGAGCATTCTCGTTTTTGGAAATCCGATGTTCTCCTGGATGTTTGCCTTTGTGATGTGGGCTTCGGCCGGCTTGAATACGACAATGTTGATGAATCTTTTCATTTTATTTTTGACCGGACTTTTTTATCTTGTAGTGGAATGTAATTTTTTATCAAAGGTGGGAGTGACATGGATCGATCATGGAACTAAAAAAACTAAAACTCACAAAAAGAAGAAGTGATTTTCTTCAAAAGATGAATGCGAAAACGGTGGAAGATGTACTGCGTATCTATCCTCTTCGTTATGATTCCAGACAGGCAGTGCCTTTTTCTTTGTGGAAAGTAAAGGATAATGTCTGTTTTGAAGGTTTGATTTGTTCAAAGGCAGTTGTGGTTCGCTTTGGCAAGAATCGTTCTATGACAAAGTTTAAAGTTATCAGCTGGAATGAAGAATTAACGATCACTTTATTTAATCGTCCATGGACGACACAGTTTACCTATGGAAAAAAGATCACTTGTTTTGGAACGTATCAAGGACAGAATAATGTCACAGTAGCCCAATATAATTTTAAACCGATCGAAAAGCAGTTAGGGATCATACCGGTGTATTCTTTAACCGAAGGAATGAAACAATCGGATATACAAGCCATTACTGATGCCGCTTTGCCTTATGCCGATACGATAGAATCTGTTGTACCGGAACGACTGGTTAAAAAATATCGCCTTTTGGATCTTTCAACCGTTCTTCATCAGATTCATAAACCACAGAGCCAAAAGGCTTTACAGGCTGCTATACGCACTTTGAAATATGAAGAGTTTTTGCTCTTTCAATGTGTTATGCAGGCTTTACATAAAGAAGAAGTACAAATCAGTAAGAAACCAAAGCGTTTTTCGATGAAGAAAGTGGAAGAATTTGTACAGAGCTTTCCCTATGTATGCACGCCAGATCAAAGAAAAGCTATCGATGATGTATTGGAAGATTTATCCAGTACCAAGATCATGTTTCGTATCATACAGGGCGATGTCGGCTGTGGAAAAACCATGGTGGCCAGCACGGCTTTCTATGCCGCTTATCTTTCAGGTTGTCAGTCTTGTTTTTTGGCGCCTACAGAGATTTTGGCACGACAGCACTATGAAAACCTAAAAAAACAAGGATTACCGGTGCATCTTTACGTAGCCGGTTTAAGTGCCAAGGAAAAAAAGACGATTTTGGAATCGCTGGCTGATGGAAGTATCTTATTGGTGGTAGGAACGCATGCCTTGTTTCAGGAAGCAGTCTCCTTTAAAAATCTGGGCTTTGTGATCGTGGATGAACAACAGCGCTTTGGCGTACGTCAGCGAAGATCTCTTTTGGAAAAGGGAAAAGCCGTCGATCTTTTGATGATGTCAGCAACCCCAATTCCAAGAACGGCCGCTCATTTCCTGTTTGGCGATTTGGATGTATCCAATATCAAGACCATGCCGCCGGGAAGAAAACCGGTAAAGACCCAGTATGTACCCGGTTCCAGCATGAAACCCATCTTAAAAGAGTTGTTGCAGGGAATCAAAGACGGATGGCAGGGATATGTGGTGTGTCCGTCTATTGAAGAAAATGAAGAAACTTCTTTGCGCAGTGTGCAATCCATTTATGAGGGTATGAAGAAGACATTAAAGGATGTATCGATTGCCTTGTTGCATGGAAAGATGAGCGCGGCTCAAAAAGAGGAAACTATGCAGCAGTTTGCCGAACACAAAATTGATATCCTTGTCAGCACTACGGTTATTGAAGTTGGAATAGATGTTCCCAATGCGACATGGATGGTGATTTATGATGCGCATCGTTTTGGTTTAAGTACGCTGCATCAGCTGCGAGGAAGAGTGGCGCGAGGTCCAAGGCAGGGGCATTGTTATTTGTTGAGTTCGACAAAGGAAGAAACAGCCATAGAGCGATTAAAAATGTTAGAGAAATACACAGATGGTTTTTCCATTACCGAATACGATTTAAAAACACGTGGTCCCGGTGATGTACTCGGCTTTCGTCAAAGTGGTGTTCCCGGTTTCTTGTTTGCCAATTTAAATACAGATCAGGCGATGATGGAATGCTGTGTGCAGGATGCCAAAGAAATTCTGGAGCTCCAAAGCGATACGGCGATGTTGGAATATGTGGAGCAGGCACTGGAAAACGCATCGTATTTCGATTAGAATATCCATATGGAACAAGAAAAAATCAAAGATAAAGTCATCTATTTTATATCGATCATCACGATGGGAACGATCCTCATCAGCATGGCTTATTTCTTTTTCTTACGAACGGTTGAAATTGACATCACCGAAAACATAGAAGTTTCCTATACCGGAGAAAATGGTATGGCAACCATTGACGTCAGTGCTCGAAAAGACGATTTGAATCAAAGAATGCAGGAATTTTTAGATACGGTGGATTTTGAAGTGAGTCCGAATCATGATCTTTCCAATGGCGAAGTGGTGACGATTACAGCGACCTATGATGAAAATTTGGCACAGCGATATCATTATCAGATCACAAACACGACAACAGAACTGACTGTAGAAGGATTGTTGGACCGGTATGCTTCTTTATCGCAGATCACTCCTTCCTATTTAGAGGATGTTTTAGAAGCCGGGCGATCCTATGTTCAAGATCATTCACAGGAAATTCTAGCGCTGAATGGTTCTACCGATAAGGATGAAAACTGGAAATTAGACAATCTGCAGGTGACTTATGCGGCTTTTTTGAAATCCTACTCCTCGGAAGCAACCGATCGTATCATCCAGATTTGCCGATTAGATTTTACATGGAAGGACCAGACAAGAACGCTGTATTATCTGGTTTGTGTGCCGGAAATCAATGATGGAAATGAAGTGCAGACACAAGACATTTTTGGGGAACGTGCTTATATGAGTGAGCAGGAAATACAAAATCAAAGTTTTAGTGAATATGTACAGCGTGTTTTTGGTAAGCAATATCAGATCGAACAGATCCTACAAACACAGCCGGCAGAAGATACAGAGACTTCACAGGAAGAAACAGAAAATGAATAAAACAAAACAAGGAGTTATTCGGACTCCTTGTTTTTATCGTAGATGATTTTTAGACCTTTGAAGATGAGATTGGGATCATAGACATCAATCAAAGGAATATGGGAACAAACAACACGGCCTAAACCACCGGTGGCGATGACTTTAAAATCCTTTCCGATTTCTTTGCGATATTGTTTGATGGTATATTCCACACCGCCTAAATATTGATAAAAGATACCGCCCTGCATCTCGGCTTTGGTGTTTTTGGCTAAGATCGTAGTAGGTCTTTTGATTTCAATTTCAGGAAGCTGGGCTGTTTGTGTCCATAAGGCATTAGCACCGGTTTCAATACCGACACTGATTGAACCAGCTTTAAAACAACCATTTTCATCGACATAGTCATAAGTGGTCGCGGTTCCAAAATCAATGACAAGAACAGGTCCGCCATATTCAAAGTAAGCTCCGGCGCAATCGGCAATTCGATCGGAACCTACACTTTTTGGATTTTCCAGTTGTACACTGATGCCGCTTTTAATGCCCGGACGTACGATCAAAGGTTCGATGCCTAAAAACTTTACGATTCCGTTTTGAAAGGAGTGCATGATCTTAGGAACTACACTGGATATAATCACGTCTTCAATGTCTTCTTTATAGACTTTGGAACTGTCTAAAAATGTTTTCAACATAAATCCATATTCATCACTGGTACGGCGAACTTTACTTGTTAAGCGATAATTTCCGATCAAAGTATCTTGATCAAATATACCGATGGTGATGTTTGTATTTCCAATATCAATGGCAACTAACATAAAGATTTCCCTTCTTCAATTTCTTTCATGGTACGCAAGATCAAAAAGCCTAATTCTTCTTTTGTGCATTTTGGCAAATGCTTCAAGGTGTTTTTTGAAACGAGCGTCACGACATTCGTATCGGTCTGAAAACCGGCACCTTCTACTTTTAGATTGTTGGCGATCAACAGATCACAGTTTTTGCGAATGCATTTCTCTTGTGCGTTTTTATCTAAATCTTTGGTTTCCATCGCAAATCCACAGACAATCTGATTTTCTTGTTTGTGCTGGCCGATCCATGCCAGTATATCTGGATTAGGCACCATTTCGATTTGCGTTTCTTCCTTTGTCTTTTTGATTTTATCGGATGCGACTTTGGCAGGACGATAATCCGCTACGGCTGCAGCCATGACGATATAGTCTGCTTTTTGTGCTTCTTCCTTCATCACTTCAAACATGTCCAGAGCAGTTGTCACAGAAATGGTATGAACACCATCGACCGGTGGTAAAGAAACCGGCCCGGATACTAAGGTGACATCCGCTCCTAATTCTTTGGCAGCCTTGGCAATCGCGTAGCCTTGCTTGCCGCTGGAATGATTGGATATAAATCGTACCGGATCGATAGCTTCCTGTGTGGGCCCGGCCGTGATCAGCACCTTTTTGTTTGATAAGGGCTTTTCTTGTTGAAAGGAGCGCACGATCATGTCGCGTACAGTATAGATATCGGCTAATTTTCCTTTTCCGGTATCATCACATGCCAGATGACCAACAACCGGCTCAATGATTTGGTAGCCTAATTCTCTGGCAAGCTTTAAATTGTTTTGTGTGACTGGATTTTCGTACATATGAACATTCATGGCCGGGGCGATCCATTTTGGACAGGTGCAGGCCAAAAATGTCGTTGTGACCAGATCATCACTAATACCGTGCACGACTTTAGCAAGCACGTTGGCCGTGCAGGGAATCAAAAGCACCAGATCGGCCCATTTCGCAAGACTGATATGGGCGATGGGGTCCGGATTGGATGGATCAAAGAGGTCAACTTCGCATGGATGAGAGGATAAGGTCGTAAATGTCAAAGGAGAAACGAACTCTGCCGCATGACTTGTCATCATGACGCGAACCTCCATATCTTGTTTTTTTAGCTGGCTGACCAGATCGCAGGCTTTATAAGCGGCTATACCTCCGGTTACACCGATCAATATATGTTTTTTCATAAAGAATTCCTTTCGATTTTCAATATTCAGATTATATCACGTTTTAAGGACATGAAAATCTCCTTTTTGTGTTTTTTTTCACAAAACGGGAAACAAGATGTTGTTTTCATAAAAATGTAAATTATGAAAATAAGAAACAAAAAGGATTTGTTTTTTCATACATTCGATGTAAAGTATGTTAGAATGAATATATGAAATTTGTAGTTGCATGTGATTCCTTTAAAGGCTGCATGTCTTCGGTACAAGTTTGCAGATGTATTCGTTCCGGAATTCAAAGCGCAAATGAAAGTCATACTGTGTATGAGTTTCCTATGTGCGATGGAGGAGAAGGAACCGCTGAGATTTTCCGTAATATTTACCATGGCGATACAAGCACAGCGCAAGTTTTGGATGCATATGGAAAGACGATTGAAGTCACTTATGGTATCGTACCTGAGCAAAATATGGCAATTATGGAGGTTGCCAGCTGCATTGGGTTAAATATGGTGGAAAGAGAAAAGCGAAATCCAATGATTGCCAATAGCCGAGGCGTAGGACTTTTATTAAAAGATGCGGTAGCCAAAGGATATAAGAAGATCTTATTGGGAATAGGTGGTACCAGTACAACCGATGGCGGCATGGGAATGTTGCAGGAGTTGGGACTGCATTTTTTTGATGCCTCACACCGACGGTTAAGAGCCGGTATTTATAGCTTGGGGCAGGTTGATTATATCGATAAGCGACACTTTGTGGATTGGAACGATGTCGAAATCCTAATTGCGGTCGATGTCAAAAATCATCTGTTGGGCAAACAAGGCTCTGCTTATACTTTTGGAAAACAGAAAGGCTTATATCCGACACAGTTGGAAGAGGTCGATCAAGCCATGCGACATTACCGCGATAAGATCTATGAGTTTTTTCATGTAGATATCAATCAGTATGAAGGCTCCGGATCTTCCGGTGGTATTGGAGCGGTTTTGACAGGACTTCTGCATGCCAAAATGGTTCCCGGCATTCAATTATGTATGCAGGAATATCATTTGGAAGATGTGATCGCCCAAAGTGATATCGTGATTACCGGTGAGGGGCAAAGTGATCATCAAACGCTTTATGGCAAAGTGCCATATGGTGTAGGTCAGCTGGCAAAAAGGCATGGAAAGCCGGTATTTTGTCTAAGCGGCGCACTTGGTATCGGATATATGGATTTGTATGATGCCGGCTTTGCCGGTGTATTCTCTAGTGCAGATCGAGCCATGGATTTTATGACGGCATTGAAGACAGGGCCGCAAAAACTGGAAAATTTAGCATATTCGATCACAAAAACGATCGATGCGATCGCAAAAATGAAATAAAAGGATAGGTGAAGCAATTTGAAGAAATTCCTTTCGTGTTTAAGTTTGTGTTGTCTGGTACTACTGAGTGGGTGCAGTTCACCGGAAGCTTTTCAGGAAGTGGAAATCGATGCCAAAGAACTGCAGGAAAAGCTGGATGACAAAGAAGATTTTGTGGTAATCGTAGAGCGGGAAGGCTGCAGCTATTGTGAGGCATTGGATGCTTATATTGAAGAAACTAAACAGGAACATGCAGGCCTGGTGCTCTATAAGCTGGACAGTACTGATTTTGATCTAAAACGGGAAAAGGAAGAAGATATGACTTTGGTTACGACCAACGAAGATGGACAGATTCTTTTGAAAATGGCACCTTACTTTTTATATACACCAAGTCTTTATATCGTAGAGGATGGTAAGGCAATACAGGCTGGAATCGGCTATAATGATCTGACACATGAAGTTTCGTTGTGGGATGTGGATTCGACCATTGATTTTGACAAGGCAGAGCCGCAAGATTTTTGGTCATTTGTCGAAAACGGTCAGGCAAAGTAACAAGGAATAGATAAGAAGGAGAGCTTTAAAATGGAACAACTTGAAAACAATGCATATTTTTGGCAGAAGATGGATACACTGCTTTTAAGCAGTACTTGTAAGATCGATCATCCACAGGGAAGCAGTCATCCGGTCTATGCCAATTTGATTTATCCGGTCGACTATGGTTATCTGCAGGATACAGTGGGAACGGATACACAACCAATCCATGTGTTCAAAGGCAAAAAATCGGCGCACAATGTAGGCGCTATTGTCATTAGTGCCGATATCTTGAAAAAAGACTGTGAAGTGAAGCTTTTAGTAGGATGTGATGAAGAAGAAAAAGTAAAAATTTTAGAGTTTTTAAATCAGACACAGTTTCAAAAAGCAATCTTGGTGCAGCGAGGGAATCAAACCCCAAATTGGGCGAATAATGATTGATTTGGTAGGCTTTCACTGATATACTTTGAATAGGTATAAGGAGGTTCTATTATGGAATTAAAAGGTTCAAAAACTGAACAAAATTTAATGGCGGCTTTTGCCGGAGAAAGTCAGGCAAGCATCAAATACCAATACTATGCTTCTCAGGCAAAAAAAGACGGGTATGTGAAAATTCAGAATATCTTTGAAGAAACTTCAAAAAATGAAAAAGAACATGCGAAGTTATGGTTTAAAGCGCTGCATGGTGGAAAAGTTCCTACAACTACAGTGAATTTGGAAGATGCAGCTGCCGGTGAAAACTATGAATGGACAGATATGTATAAAGAAATGGCTGCTACAGCAAGAGAAGAAGGATTCGATACGATTGCAGCACAGATGGAAGGCGTAGCAGCCATTGAAAAACATCATGAAGCACGTTATCGCGCAATGTTGAAGGAAGTAGAAGAAAATACTTTCTTTACAAGCCCAACAGAAACGGTATGGATCTGCTTGAACTGCGGTCATATCCATGTTGGAAAAGAAGCACCGGAAGTATGCCCTGTATGTGCACATCCTAGAGCTTACTTCCAGGTATTAAAAGAATACTATTTAGACTAAATCAAAAACGACTATCGCATGGATAGTCGTTTTTATATTTGGCTTTTATAATAATCGCCAAAAGCAGCCATTTGATCCAATAGAACCTGTAAATGCAAGCCTAGATCTGTAATGCCATATTCAACCTTTGGCGGGTTACATTGATAGTCTTTTCGATAGATAATGCCATCACTTTGAAGTTCTCTTAAACTGGTTGTCAGTACCTTTTGAGAAATGCCATCTAAGGATCGCATCAACTCATTAAATCGCCAGGGGCGTTTGATCAGATTTCGTAAAATCAACAGCTTCCATTTACTTCCAATCAGAGATACGGTTGTCGCAACCGGACATTCCGGTAATTCTTTCTTCGTTTTCATGAGCGTATTGTAGCACATATTCAATATAAATTGCGCAGTTACTTTTAAGTGCGTACTAGTATTTGGATGCATTGCGATTTATAGTAACTGTGTAAAAAGAAGGAGGAAAAGTTATGGCGAATTATACAAAAGTATCGAAAGAACAAGGAGCACGCATAGAGCTTCATGAAAAGCTAGGACTGACCGGTGCTGAGATCAGTATCAATACTTTACCGGCAGGAGAACATGTCCCTTTTGTCCATGCACATAAGCAAAATGAGGAAATTTATTACATTGAAAAAGGAAATGGTAAAGTCATTGTTGATCAGGAAGAAATCGTATTGTCACAGGGAGACTGGATCAAAATTAAACCGGCAGGAAAAAGACAGTTTTTTGCGAATACGGATATGACTTATATTTGTATTCAGGTAAAAGAAAATTCACTGGAAAGCTTTACTGCAGAAGATGCGATCCTGGTATAAAGATGTTGATGATCAACATCTTTTTTTGCGTAACAATTCTATGATACAATCAATTTATGGAAACGATCGAAAGCAGTAAAGAAGCATATTTATATTTAGAAAAAGGAGAAGTTCTTATTTCTTCGGGACAGCTGATCCTTTTTATGAAAGAGAAGCAAGTGTATCTAAAGGCACCACAATGGACGGCCAAAGTATCACAGGAAGATTTTTTGGAGTTATTTAAAACACATTCCTTTATTCTATATGAAAAAAAGGAAGAATCCGATTCTTCCTTAAAAGACGAGGAATATTACCAGTGGCGCAGTCACTATCTTTAATCGATCATGTGATTCCACATTGGCTTTTCTAAAGCGGCAAATGCTTCTTTGGCATGATGGACATTCTTTCCGGACCAAATGGAGAAAAGCTTGTAATTGCTTAAACGAGCCAGGACAGTTCCCTGATTCCTTGGGATTTCCATAGGAAAGAGTTTTTCAAAGCGCTCGGCCTGAGAAACGATAAAGCTGACCGATTTACACCGGGTCGATAGATATGCCAACAAGTCGAATATAGAAGCAGAGTCCATATACATCAGGATTTCGATCTCAATATGATCTTGGATCACCTTATAGATCGCAAAGCCACATAAGGTATCCCCATCATACATGGTTACGATACGATGATTGCAGTTGATATAATAATGGATCTGTTCATCAAACTCGTTTTTGTTTAAAAGGATGCTGCCATCAAAATGTTTCATGAATTCTGTGTAAATCGAAAAAAGATTCATTTCCGGACGATAGGTTCGCACATTTTTTAGATCCCCCTGTAACCAGTTTTCCATTTCCAGCCAATAGTATTTTGTTTTAGAAACATTCTGAAAGCTTTTGGCCTCTAAGATCTTAGGGAAGTTGGTATAACAAAGTGTAAGCATGTGATTACAGTTGGCATAGTTCATCGCAGCTTCCATCAGTTGAGAAAAGTAATGCCTTTGGCGATAATCCGGTAAAGTGCAGGCTAAAGAAAGGATCAAAGCTTTACACTTCTTTCCTTCATAGTGCAAAGTTCGTTCTTTTGTCTGCAGACAGGCAACGATTTTTTGATCTTCTAAAATACAGAACATCCCATTGGGATCGTATTTGTATTTCATCCAAGTGCTGATCGTGACCGGATCCATATTCAACATCGATTTTGATAAAAGACGCCGAATTTCTTTATCTTTGCCATGCGAGTGATTAAGAATCATGTGAATCATCCTCTACATCGCTTTCCGTGTATTCTACGTCAATGGCATTATGCTTTGGTGGATTGGAAGAAGTCGTATTTTCATAAGGATCATCTTCCTGTTCATAAAAAGAAGTATAGGTCGTTCTTTTTTTGGGTACAAAAAGACGGTAAATCGCATAAATGATCAAAAGTGGTAATAGGATCGGTGCCAACAACTGAAAAAATGCGATCAACAATAGTATGATAATGAACAAGATAAATAAAGAATAATAATTCATAGATTTCACCGCCTTTAGTATATCATGATTCGATTATTTTTTCTTTGGGATACTCTTTGATATAAGTGCAGAATAAAGCGCCATTGGATAATGCCAAAATATCCTGAGTAATATCTTCCTGCGTCAAATAATGATATGTGACTGTTTGTTCGTATTCTTTGGAGATGATTTCGATCTGATGATTTCGAAAATATCCGTCGAGCTTTCCGATCCATTCATAACCGAAAGTAATCTCATATTCTTTAAACATCGTCATTTCTGTCAAAGCTGCTTTTTCCAATGCAATCTTGACGGAATCGGAATAGGCTTTCACAAGGCCTCCGGTCCCTAGTTTTGTGCCGCCAAAATAACGAACGACAACAGCTAAGATTTCTTCCATTCCTTTTCCCTGGAGGACATCCAACATAGGGTGGCCGGCTGTACCAGAAGGCTCTCCATCATCATTGGAGCGAACAATCTGGCCTATGATCATCGCTGTACAGTGATGATTGGCTCTGGGATGCTCTTTTTTGATCATCTTTAAAAAATCTTTGGCTTCTTCTTCCTGATTGGTTCGATGAAGGTAAGTAAGAAAGCGACTTTTTTTGATTTCAATAGTAGAAATCACATCTTCTTTGATTCTAGGCATGATTTTATCGTAAGGGATTTTACTTTTGTATGCAAGAAAAATATAATGGACAGTATATAAAGGAGAAAGAGTATGTCAATTGAAAGAGTAAGAGGCAGTTTAAAGAATTAGGAATCGAAGATCGAATCGTTGAATTGGATCAAAGCAGTGCTACCGTTGAACTGGCAGCTCATGCCCTGGGATGTCAGCCTAGAGATATCGTCAAAACATTAGCTTTTGATGTAGATGGAGATACAATTGTTATCGTAGCTGTTGGTGATGCCAGAATCGATAATGCGAAATATAAAAATACCTTTGGTAAGAAGGCAAAGATGCTTCATGGAGATCAAGTCGAAGCAAGAACGGGACATGCGATCGGTGGTGTATGTCCGTTTGGCTTAAAGGAAGGAGTCAAGGTTTATCTGGATCAAAGCTTAAAACAATTGGAATATGTCTATCCGGCCTGCGGCAGCAGCAATTCCTGTATTCGAATGCGTGTAGAAGAGCTGGAAAAAACGACTAATCCTATTGATTGGATTGATGTATGCAAGTAAAATAAAGAACATATTTGGAAAGGGAGAGAAGATGGAAAAAGAAAAAACATATTTTGAGAAAGAAGCACCGGTTGCCGAGGTATGTGAAGAGAACTTGTATCGTTTAAATGGTCGAGTCCCTTTACGCAAGGCAATTCCTTTCGGGCTTCAACATGTGTTTGCGATGTTTGTGGCCAACCTGGCACCGGTCATGATCGTTTGTGGAGCCGCCATCGTACAAGGTACCCAAAATCATCTGACGGCTGCGGAAATCACCCA
Source organism: Faecalicoccus sp. LCP19S3_E2 (assembly GCF_052121255.1). Classification (NCBI taxonomy): domain Bacteria; kingdom Bacillati; phylum Bacillota; class Erysipelotrichia; order Erysipelotrichales; family Erysipelotrichaceae; genus Faecalicoccus; species Faecalicoccus sp. LCP19S3_E2. Next base: position 20,601 of record NZ_JBQKEP010000013.1, read on the forward strand.
GATTTTGCAGTGTGCCATGTTTGCGGCAGGAATCGGTACGACGATGCAGCTTTATTCTTTCTGGAAGATTGGTTCAAGACTGCCGATTGTAATGGGAGTGAGCTTTACTTTCTTGGGCAGCCTTTTGATCATCTGCACCAATCCGGCACTTGGTTATGAAGGTATGGTCGGCGCTGTCATTCTCGGTGGTATCTTCGAAGGTCTTGTCGGTTTGAGCGCAAAATACTGGCGACGTTTTTTAACTCCGGTCGTATCGGCCTGCGTTGTTATTGCGATTGGGTTGTCTTTGTTGTCGGTTGGCATGGACTCCTGGGGCGGCGGCAGCGGTGTTGAAGATTTCGGCGCCTGGTATCATTTATTTGTCGGAGCCTTTACACTGATTGTTTGCCTGGTTTCCCGCTACCTTTTAAAAGGGGTTTATAAAAATCTGAATATCTTAGTTGGACTTGTTTTTGGTTATATTTTGGCCACTGTCTTTACGGCCGCCGGAATTGCGCCGATGGTAGATCTGTCTGGTATTTCTGAAACGGTTTCACAGGTTGGATATTTTAGCTTGCCTAAGCTTGTCTTTTTGACAGAGCATAAGCCTATTTTTGATGTAGGTGCCTTCTTTACGATCGCCATCGTGTTTTTGGTATCGGCAGCCGAAACGACTGGCGCGACAACCGCAGTTTGTACCGGAGCTTTAAATCGAGATATCAAGACAGAAGAACTGCAAGGTTCGTTAGCAGTTGACGGTTTCTCCAGCGCGATTTCCGGCTGTTTTGGCTGTTTACCACTAACATCTTTTTCACAAAACGTTGGTTTAGTAACAATGACTGGTGTGATCAATCGTTTTACGATCTTTATGGGCGCTATTATTTTGATCCTTGCATCTTTGTTTCCTCCATTAGGTGCCTTGTTTAACTCGATTCCGCAATCCGTGTTGGGTGGCTGCACTGTTATGATGTTTGGCTCAATCATGTATGAAGGAATCAAAATGTTGAAGGAATGCGTATTTGATGATCGTACTATGATCATTGTCTCCCTATCCTTCTGTATCGGTGTCGGCCTAACTCAGACTTCCGGAAACTTCTTCTCCTGTTTTCCACAGGCGGTAGGCGACATCTTTAACGGCAATGCGGTAGCCGGTGTCTTTGTGGTGTCATTATTGTTGAGTTTATTTTTGCCAAAAGACAAAAAAACCAAAGAATAGATCTTTACAGGAAATTCACTTGAGTTTCCTGTTTCTTTTTGTATGCGGGATGATTTTTAAAAAGATTCATGTATAATAAGAAACATGAAAAGGGGGATCTTATGGCAAAAAAACACAGACATTACGGTAAACGCTTTACGATCCTGCTGGCAGTGCTTTTTGTGATTTTCTTTTTGGTCTTATGGTCTTTGTTTATCAGCGGGCCAAACCGGATTTATGAAGAAACCACAAACAAAACAATAAATATGATAGAAAAAGAAGTCGAGAATATAGAAGGTTTGACATCGCATCAGTTTGATTATTTGACCTATCAGGGATATACGGAAGAAACGCTTTATTGGTTTGATGCGACAGGAAAAGAAATCACTACCCGAGATATCGGAACTTTGGATTATGATAAAGCTCGAAAAACGGCACAGGATTCTTATGGCATAGAGGCCGATAGTGTGCAACTGGGGTATGGGTATGACAACCCTGTCTATGAGATACGAGGTTCCGGCAAGCTTTTATTGTTGGATTATGATACACTGGTTCGAGTCTATGAAAGAGAGGCACGATAATGGATTGGACATCTCCTTATGTGGATCACAAGGTATGGATCTTAGATCATCTGGAATCTTTACATCTGGAGCCTAAAGAGGCTTTGGTTTTATTGTTGATCGATTATTATAACGATATGCATAAAACGATACATCATGAAATGATTGCCCAAAAGCTGCATATTGATGTAGAAGAAGTGGAAAATCTTTTTGTGACTTTGGCTGACAAAGGTTATTTGAATATCACCTATCAACAAGGTGGATTGCAGTTTGATATTGAAGGTGTTTATTCACAGGAACAAAGGAAAGTGCAGGGATCGCACCGCTCATTGATTGAAGAATTCGAAGCAGAGTTTAAGCGAACGTTAAGCTCCATGGAAATGGAAAGAATCTTACAGCTGGCATCTTATTATGATGAGCGTATGGTCATTTGTGCATTAAATGAAGCGGCTGTATATGAAAAAAGAAATTTAAATTATATTGAAAGCATATTGGTATCCTGGAAAGAAAAGGGACTCAGTGTAGAAGATGTGGAGAGTGGTAAGCGATGAATGCCAATGAAATACTGGATGAAATCGAAAAAATTTTTCCCAATGCGAAGTGTGAACTGCATCATGAAAGTCCATTTCAGCTTTTAGTGGCCGTTGTACTGAGTGCACAAACGACCGATGAATCGGTCAATAAAGTCACACCGGCGCTTTTTGAAGCCTATCCGACCAGTAAAGAAATGGCCGGGGCCAGTGTCAGTGATATTGAACCTTATATTCGTCGCATTGGACTTTACCGAAATAAAGCTCGTTCCATATCTGCTTTAAGCAAAGATCTGGAAGCTAAATTCGATGGTATTGTGCCAAGCTCTTATAAAGATTTAATGTCTTTGGCCGGGGTGGGAAGAAAGACGGCCAATGTGGTACGCAGCGTGGCTTTTGATATTCCCAGTTTTGCGGTCGATACGCATGTCGATCGAGTATCCAAGCGATTAGGGCTTGCCAAGCCTTATGATTCTGTGGAAAAAGTGGAAGAGAAGCTGAAAAGAAAAATTGATCGGGATCGCTGGAATCAGGGGCATCATGATTTTATCTTTTTTGGGCGTTATTTGTGTACGGCACGCCATCCACAGTGTCAAAAATGTCCATTTATCTCTTTTTGCAGGAAAGACAAATTAGAAGCCTATAAACAAAAGAATGCGAAGTGAAAACTCGAATGATCGACTTAAAGAGTGTTGAAGAATTCGATTCTTTACGAAAGAATGAAAATGGTCTATTTGTTCTTGTGGGATCTCTTAGTTGTTTGCCGTGTCAGGCGTTGAAGGTTCGCATCGAACAATGGTTGATAAAACATCCGGATGTAAAAGGAATTTATATTTCACGGGATTGGTTTCTGGAACTGACAGCTCAAAATAATATCTTCTCGGTTCCTACGGTTGTATTCTACAGACAAGGGAAAGAACAATTTCGTCAGAGTGGTTATTTTAGTTTAGACCATATATTGGAGAAAGCGGAAACCATACTACAAATGTAAAAGGTCAGGTAACCTGACCTTTTCTCAATTTTATTGAGCCCAAACGACCTTATTATCTTTCATTTCCTGAATACGAGCCAGTGAATAGATATCATAGCCTTTTTCTTCAATGAGCCCTCTTCCTTTCTGGAAGCTTTTTTCAATCACGATGCCGATTCCATCAATTTTAGCATTACATTGATGAACCAAATCTTCTGCCGAAATAAAGGCTTGTCCATTTGCCAGAAAATCATCGATGAATAAAACGGAGTCTTCCGAATTCAGACAATTGCGCTCCATACAAAGCGTATATTTTCGATTTTTGGTAAAGGAGAAAGCTTCTGTATAAACCGGATCTTTCATCGTGCTGGGTTCACTCTTTTTCAAAAAGATAACCGGCAGGTTCATTTTCAAACCGGTAAATACAGCAGGGGCGATACCGCTGGATTCGATCGTAACGATTTTTGTGAAATGCTTATCTTTAAAGTAATTGGCAAATTCGATTCCGATTTGTTCCATTAAGGCACAATCGATTTGATGATTCAAAAAAGAATCGACCTTTAAAATAAAATCATTAATAATTTCTCCACGTTTTTCAATCGCTTCCTGCAACAGTTTCATCCTTATTTTCCTCCTCGTTTTGTATAACGTTGACTATGGTTTCCATCACTCTGTGATTTTTCATTTCTTTTACAGTGACATCCATATCATCAAAGTGAATATCAAATTGTTCGCCATCATCCGGTACAGAACCATAACTGCTTAATAAGTAGCCGCCAAAGGTGTCATAGTCTTGCACAGGCAATGAAATATTCAGCGCTTCTTGCACATCTTCCAGGCTGGCGGAACCATATATACGGAAAGTGTTTTGATCCAGCTTTTGAATTTCCTCCGGTTCCTCTTCGTCCTCTTCTTCGTACATTTCACCAAGAATGGTTTCCACAATATCATGAAGGGTCACAATACCTGACATGCCTCCATATTCATCGATGACGATTGCAAAATAGTATTTGCGTTTTTTCATTTCCATAAAACAATCATCGGCTTTGGTGTTTTCTAATACGAACAAAGGCTTATCTACGGCATGGGCTAAAATATAATCTTGATTTTGTGCATCCATCCGGAAGTAGTCTCTGGTATCTAAAACACCGACAACATCGTCTTCATCTTCCTGGCAGATGGGATAAAAAGTGTGACGGTTATCGTGAATCACTTGTTTCCATTTATCCATATCATCTTCCAAAAACAGACAGATCACTTCGCTTCGATGCGTACATATTTCTTCCACACTGGTATCATCGAACTCGAAGAGATTGTCAAACAACTCTTTTTGTGGTTCTTCTATATGCCCGGACTCCTGAGAGGTCTGAATCATCTCACGAATGTCTTCTTCGGTAACTTCTTCACTTTCGTTTAATACCGGAATGCGGACAAAAAAAGTAAGAGGTGTGCATAAGATTTGAAACAGTGTGGTCAATGGTTTTAAACGACACGCCAGCTGTTTTTCTTTTTTTACGCCAAAGCCTTTGCATAAACGATGCACGATGATAAAAGAATACGTACACCAGACTAACAGCACACCATACATCAAATAATCATTTGTGAAATAAGGTTGAAGCTCTGCTTGTAACAGAAGAGTGTATCCGCATAAAAGGAATCCAATTAAAAACTGTATGGTGACTAACTGGGGTACTTTTTTTCTCTTTTCGGAAACCTTGATCAAACTCAATGTACCTTGCCAAAGGGACAAAAAGCCTAACAAAAGAAGATAAATCAGCGTAGAGATCAAGACTTTCATAGCTGACTTACCTCATGATTTTGTATATAGCGGGGGTGCCCGTCATCAGATTTCATATTGATATCGCTCCTTTTGATTTGAAACCATCATACACTATTTTCAGACAAGTGAAAAGAGCACGTCGTGCTCTTAGTTGGTTGATTCTTCCTGTAGCTCCTGTTTTAAAAGCGGAAGCACTTTTTTTTGTGTTTTCATCAAATATTTTAATATATTGCTTCGAGTGACGATACCGATAAAAATATTACGATCATCTACAATAGGAACAAAGTTTTGTTTCAGGGATTGGGCAAACAATTCATCCAGGGTTGCATCGATCATCATCGGAGGCGTAAAGTCATTACGAATCAAATCTTTGATTGGTGTGTCACGTAACTCCTCATAGCTTGTATCTGGATGATCGATAAAATACCACAGGAAATCACCTTCATTGATCGTTCCCACATATTCTCCATGGGTATTAATGACCGGCATTGCGGTAAAGCCGTGCTTACGCATTAAACGCAAGCCTTCCTCCAGGCTTAAATGATCGTAAAAGAAGATCACATCTTTTTTCATTGTGAGGAAAAAGAAGACATTTTCTTGCATATAATTCTAACCACCTTACGAATTCAATCCTAGCAGAGAATTATAGAAAATCAATCAGTAAATAATGTGAAATTTCTGTGTTGACAAAAAAGGATGCGCACTGTACTATTGTATTAGATAACTAGTACAATAGTACAAAGGAGGGTCTATGTGAGTATTTCTTTTTCAAATGAACGTCCCATCTATTTGCAGATTGTGGATCAGATCAAAATAAAGATCATTACTGGTGAATATAAACCTGGTGATAAATTGCCGTCTGTTCGAGAAATGGCAATGGAAATGCAGGTCAACCCCAATACGATGCAGCGAGCATATAGTTATTTGGAGATGGAAGGTCTTGTGCATTCGCAAAGAACCAGTGGACGTTATGTGGATCCGGATCCAGAAAAGGTTAGGCAGTTGAAAAAAGAACTGGCCAAAACACAGGTCCGGGATTTTCTGAAGTCTATGCAGCAATTAGGTTTTGGCATGGATGAGATTATAGAAGTATTAGAAAGTATGAGGTAAAAAGATGAATATTATAGAGCTTGGGCAAGTCAGTAAATCTTTTGGCCCGGTAAAAGCTTTAGAGAAGATCAATTTAACTTTAGAGTCGGGACGAATTATCGGCTTGCTTGGAACGAATGGAAGTGGTAAGAGCACGATGATCAAGCTGATCAATGATTTGTTGGTGCCAGATCAGGGAATCGTAAAGATCAATGGACAAAAGCCGGGTATTGAGACAAAGAAAATCGTATCTTATCTTCCGGAAAGATCGTATCTGGATCCGAATATGAAAGTAGTGGAGATCCTGCGTTATTTTCAGGACTTCTATGCGGATTTTGATCGACAAAAAGCTGAAGATCTGTTGAAGGAATTTATGATTCCGGTAGAACGACGAATCAAAACGCTGTCAAAAGGAACAAGAGAAAAGGTTCAATTGATCTTAGTGATGTCCAGAAAGGCAAAGCTGTATATTTTGGATGAGCCAATGGCCGGTGTGGATCCGGCAGCCAGGGATCATATACTGGATACGATTTTGTCCGGATATGATGAAGAAGCCACAATACTGATTTCTACCCATTTGATTGCGGATGTGGAAAGAGTGCTGGATGAAGTGATTTTCCTGGATCATGGTCGTATAACACGTCATGAACAGGCTGACCAGCTGCGAATGCGTGAAGGAAAGTCGATCGATCAGATTTTCCGGGAGGATTTCAGATGTTAGGACTTCGTTTAAAATATGATTTAAAAGCTTTGTTTAGAGTGACATGGCCTGTATATGTTGTTGCGATGGTATTACCGATCGGTATCCGAATCTTTTACCGGATTCAAGATTGGCCGATTTTTGACACGGTACTATTTAAAGCATTTTCCGGCTTTTATACCGTGATTTATGTAATGTCATTGTTTTGCCTGATTATTTGGCCTATCGTAGTTTGTGTTCGTGATTTTTTCAACAGCATGTTAAAGGATGAAGGCTATTTGACCAACACCTTGCCGGTATCCAGAAATACTTTGATCGTCAGTAAGGAAATAGCTGGCTTGATCCTTTTTCTGATTTCTATTGTGTTGTTCATTCTTTCACTTTTTGTTGTTATACCGGCTTTTGATTTTATGCAACTCACCACGTGGTTGACCCACTTTCATTGGACATGGAGAGAAGTTGTTGGGGCTGTATTGTTTATCTTGCTTGCACTGACTTCGGTTTATGGATCGATCACGATGTTTGTTCTGGCGATGATGTTAGGACAGATGCATCGAAACGCAAAAGGGATATTAAGTGTTGCCTATTATTTTGTGATCAGCTTTGTCATGCAGGCTATCGTGTTTGTATTCTTGATGATGTTTGGCCTTGCGGCTGATACCGAAATCGGATGGCACATTGGTAATTCCTTTTTGACATTTGCATCCCGTCATGAATGGGAGACCATGTTGATCGTCTTTGCGGTATCCATTCTTTACAATTTGACTGTCGGAGTTATCTTCCATTCTATCAGTGTATGGATTTCTAATCACAAATTGAATCTGGAATAGAAAAATTGCCTTTGAAAACTTTTCAAGGGCATTTTTCTTTGAGTAGAGGAACAGAAATAATATACTATAGTTAGAATTATCTAACCGGAGGTAAATGTTATGAACTATCAGATTGTAATGATTCGTCATGGTGAAAGTGAATGGAATAAGAAAAATCTATTTACGGGTTGGACAGATGTAGACTTATCTGAAAAAGGACATTTAGAAGCGGCGCAGGGAGGTAAAGCTTTAAAAGAAGAAGGTTTTACTTTTGATGTCTGTTATACATCTGTTTTGAAAAGAGCCATTCATACGGCCAATCATGTCTTGGAAGAGCTGGATGAAGAATGGATTCCTGTTATTAAAAGTTACAAGCTTAATGAAAGACATTATGGTGCTTTACAGGGGCTGAACAAAGCGGAAACAGCGGCTAAATACGGAGAGCAGCAAGTTAAGATCTGGAGACGCTCCTTTGATGTACAGCCACCTGCACTGACGCCAGAAGATGATCGAAATCCAGCTCTACAAAAAATGTATAAAAATGTAGATGCGAAAGATTTACCTTTAACAGAGAGTCTAAAAGATACTATCGCAAGAGTCATTCCATATTATGAAGATGTGATTAAAAAAGACATTGTCGAAGGAAAGAAAGTATTGATTGCGGCACATGGAAATTCTCTTCGAGCACTATTTAAATATTTAAATCATATATCGGATGAAGATATTATTAATGTGAATATCCCAACAGGTGTTCCATTGGTTGTAGAATTGGATGAGAATTTAGAAGCTGTATCGTATCGTTATTTAGGAAATCCAGAAGAAATACAGGCAAAGATGGATGCGGTAAAGAATCAGGGGAAGAAGTAAGAAAGTACATGAACCACGTAGCTTTAGATATTTGAGTTTCATAGATATTCAGGTTATAATTCTAGTATATGTAATTGTAGTTAATCTAGAGAGGGTGGTTGTGTGCAGAGCGTTAAGAAAAATCGATCTCTTGCACAAGTGGCGGCTGAAAAGATAATTCAGTACATAAAAGATGAGCAGATGGAGCCAGGAGATCGTCTTCCTACGGAATATGAGCTCGCCAAGTTTTTGGAGGTTGGGCGTGGAACGGTCCGCGAAGCCATTCGAAGTTTGGTTTCCCGCAATATTTTAGAAGTTCGCCAAGGAGCTGGTACTTTTGTTTCACATAAAAATGGTATTCCTGAGGACCCTTTGGGATTGGCGTTTGAAAAGGACAGACAGAATCTGGCATTAGACATGATGGCTGTGCGCCTTATGTTAGAACCGGAAATAGCGGCTTTAGCAGCTTCTAATGCTACAGATTTACAAATAAAAGCCCTGCGGGAACAGTGTGATAAAGTTGAGAGTCTGATTTTGCACGATCAGCCCTATCGAAAAGAAGATGCAAAATTTCATCAAATATTAGGTGAATGTAGTGGGAATCGTGTGATTCGAAAACTGGTTCCTGTAATCACTTCTTCCGTGGAATTAAATATTGGGGTGACTCGCGACAAATTTAAAATGAATACTGTCGCATTGCATAGAAGTATTACAAACTCTGTTGCCCATAGAGATAGTGTAGGTGCTAAATATAACATGATCATGCATCTCAATGTGATTCGTAGTGGTATTATAGACGAAATGGATGAAAAGAAAAGAGAGCTTAGTCAAGAAATTTAAGCTCTCTTTTTTTGTTATTCCGTTGCCTTTAGGTGCTGATTGTGCAAATTGAATGAATATTGATAAAATAGTGGATTGATAGTTTAGTGGATGTACGCTTTTCAAAAAAGTGCATAAGTAATTTTTAAATACATCTTGATACCTTTAGAAGGTTTCTGTTTTGAACAAATTATTTATGCTTACACACTAAAAAAAACAGGAAGCACTGATTTTGAGTTTTTTGGCAGGTCACAAATTAAACAGATATTCAGTTTTTCTGATAATTTTATCAAAAGATTGCACATATAAATCAAAACTGAATTCTTTGGAAATAACCGGAAATGATAGTGCAAATCAGAATTGCATTTTCAAAGAGTTGCATTGCAGCAATATTTTTGACGTGCAAGGTTTAGCATTATAAATCTTTTCATTAGTGCATTGCCAGGGTGTGACTCTCTTTATGCATTTACGATTATGTTTTGTAGTTTGTCTAGGTCTTGCAGATATTCCGTATCTAAACATAATGAAACTGTTTCAAGTGTGATTTACTGAGTTTTTTAATTTATCTGTTCTTCTTTATAATTCATGTTTTCTCTTTATACATACGTGCTAGATGTCAATGTCTTGTAATGCCATTTTAATCTTATTTATACGATCTTGATATTCAGCATCCTCTAAAAAATGTTTTTCTTTTTCATCGCTAAAAGGTTTGCCCCATTCAAAACCATCTCTTGTTTTTGGAACGATATGAACATGAAAGTGAGAGACCAAATCCCCGTAAACCGCAAGATTGATTTTATCGGCATGAAATAAAAGCTTCAGTGCTTTTGACACTTTTGATAGATCTTGCATCATTGTTTCTCGCTCTTTGTATGATAATTCAAAAATTTCATTATAGTGTTTGTCGCAAGCCAATACACAACGACCCGGATATCGTTGATCTTTAAATAGATAAAGAGTAGATGTGGAAAAAGTACAAACAGGAATCATTAAGTTAGAGAGTCGTTCATCTTTTATACAGTAAAAACAGTTGTTTTGATTCATTGGTAGAACCTCCTTTTTCTTTACTATAAGACATTTTTAAAATTTGTAAATAGGTATGATGAAAAAGAATAATACATATGATGAATAAACTTATAAAAATACAAAAAATAGGAAAATTAGTAAGTATTTACCAAAATGTAACCGAATACATTGACAATAAGTCATATGAATGATATAACAAAACTGACAAATACATCGGATGAATTTGAAGAATAATACTGTGTTCTAATTCAGATTTGGAGGTGAAATGAATGGAATACAAGCGACTTGCCACTAAAATCAGGCGAATAGTTGCGGTAATGATGGTATGTACGTTGACATTAGTTTTATGTACAGGATGTGCTAAGAAAACATCAGAAGATCCAGATTCACAATTAGTTTTTCGTATGGCGATTGTTGACGGAGAGTCTTCTCCTATCTATGCCGGCGCTAAAGAAATGGCGGATAAGGTTTATGAAAAGACAAACGGTAAAATTAAACTGGTTGTTGTTACCGGCGGAGCTTTGGGAGATGAAAGAGGTTCTGTAGAACTTTGCTCGCAGGGAGATTTGGATATTGCTTCGGCTGCCAATTCCGTTTTAACGAACTGGATACCGGAGATGAATATACTGGATCAAGCTTATCTTTGGGAAAATGAGCAACAGGCACATGCAGCTGTAGATGGCCCTATTGGGGACCTAATTGAAAAAGCGGCTTTGGAAAAATTAGATGTTCACGTAATCGGATATCTGGAATCAGGATTCCGCGATACGTTTAGTACCAGACCAATCAAAACGATTGATGATTTTAAAGGCATTAAAATCCGAACCATGCAAAATCAATATCACATGGCCGCTTTCCAATCCTTTGGAGCTATGCCTACGGCGATGCCTTATAATGAGGTATTTACCGCTTTACAACAGGGGACCATTGACGCCGCTGAAAATGCAGTCAGTAACTGTTTATCTAATGGATATTATGAAGTAACAAAAAATATTACTTTTACGAAACATGCATTTACATATATCCCTGTCATGATGTCGAATAAGGCATGGAACATGATTCCTGAAGACTTACGAGAACCATTCTTAGAGGGATGTAAAGAAGGATATAAAGCGGAAAGAAAATTTTTGGCAGACACCAATGAAAAAGCTATTGAAGAGTTAAAGAAAAAAGGTGTTACGTTTTACGATATTGATATTCGAGTATTGAAGGATGCCTATCAAAAAGAGGCTGATCGGCAGGGATTTGCATTTAATCAGGAATGGCAGCAGGCGATAGATGAAGTGATTGCACAAAATCCTGTAGAAGAAAAGGATTCGTGAGGTGCTTATGAAAAAAACATTAAAGTCCTTAACATCGATAGAAAACTTTATTATGGTGGTTACTTTTTCAATCATGGTGATTTGTTCCTTTGCTCAGGTAATAAATCGTAACTTCTTTAAATTGCCGATTCCCTGGTTTGAAGAAGCTTCCATTTACTGCATGATTTATATGGCTTTGATTGGTACGGAAGTCGGTTTACGAGATGGAACTCAGATTGCAGTCACAGCTGTATTGGATAAATTGCATGGTGCTTTTAAAGGAATTGTCATGATTTTTTCAAAAGTGGTTGTGTTGATTTTTTCCTCTTCAGTATTGATTTCAGCTATTCATTTAGTTTCTAAGCAAGTGCAGACTGGGCAAACTTCATCTGCCCTACACTTGCCGATGTCAATTCCTTATGCAGCGTTGGTCATTAGTTTTGCGATGATCGTTCTTGTACAAATTGCATTTACGGTAGAACTTGTCATTACGTTGATTCGAGAAAAAGGGAAGGAGAGTGAAGCCTGATGGGAACAGCTTTATTACTTTTTTGTTCAATGGCATTGTTTTTGGTCATAGGTGTTCCGATTGCATTTGCGTTAGGGGCTTCTGTATGGACAACAATTGTTTTTAGTCCAGATTTCACTGTTACGACGGGAATTATAGCACAACGCATTTTTGGCGGTTTGGAATCAACTTCCATCATGGCTATTCCTTTCTTTATCCTTGCGGGAAATTTGATGACCAAAGGCGGAATATCCAGGCGGCTGGTAGATTTTGCCAATAGCATTGTCGGTGGTGTCCGTGGAGGTATGGCTATGGCATTAGTGCTGGCCTGTGCTTTCTTTGCGGCATTATCTGGTTCTGCGCCGGCAACAGTAATTGCGATTGGATCGATGTTGTATCCGGAAATGGTAAAAATGGGATATCCAAAAGATCGTACGGCAGGTCTTCTGGTCGTATCTGGAGGATTAGGGCCGATTATTCCGCCAAGCATTATTATGGTTGTCTATGGAACGATTACCGGTGCTTCTATTGGAGATATGTTCTCCTCCGGTATGTTTGTTGGATTTGTCATAATGGTAGTATTGATGACTGTTGTTCTTTATTTGGCACATAAAGAAAACTGGCCAAAGACGACACAAAAAATGACAGCTAAAGAATTCAGTCACTCATTTATCAGTGCGGTTCCAGCTATTTTGCTTCCTGTTATTATCTTAGGCGGTATCTATTCCGGGTTATTAACACCAACGGAGTCTGCTGCTGTTGCGGTAGTTTGGGCATTGGTCGTTGGCTTATTTATCTATCGGGAGGTTACCATAAAAGATTTGGTACCAATTCTTTTAGAATCTGCTAAAGGATCTGCAATGATTTTATTCATTATTGCGACATCGACGGCTTTCTCCTGGATCTTTGCTTATTCTGGAATTTCCGGAGAATTAGTACATTTCATTCAGGCAATGAATTTGAGTCCGACATTGTTCTGCGTGGTAGTGGCGGTTGTTTTATTGATCTTTGGCACTTTCCTGGAGGGAATTGCGACTTGTGTACTGATGGTACCTATTTTATGGCCAATCGCCGCCAGTCTTGGTATTGATGTCATTCATTTTGGTATGATCGTTTGTTTATCGAATGTCATTGGCACAATGACTCCTCCGGTAGCAGTCAACATATTCTCAGCTGCCTCTGTAACGAAACTAAAAATGGGTGAAATTGTAAAAGGACAAACACCTTTCTTTATCGGTTATGTTGTGGTCTTTTTATTGGTGGTTTTAATACCGACTTTTAGTACATTCTTTTTGAGCTGATGATTTATAAAGAAAATAGAAATGGAGTGCATAATTATGCAAAATATGGAAAATAAACAACGAATGGAAAAATGGATGGTGCAGTCTTCAGAGAAACCGGGATTTCATGAAGTGATTACTCCAAAGACTTGCGAATGCAAAGAAGTACAGATGTTTCGTTTAAATTTACCTAAAGGAGAAACCTATGTACTGGAATCTAAAGATTTAGAGATGCATCCGGTTTTGCTTGCTGGAAAGGCTAAATTACATCATTCAGTTTTATCACAAGATATGGATAAATATGATGCATGTTACATACCAGGAAATGACAAGTTGAAAATTGAAGCTTTAGAAGACTGTATTTTCTATATTGCTGGTGCTAAATATGAAGGAATCGGAAAACCTTTTTTTCGCAAATTTAACAAAGATTTACCCATTGGAGACATTCATCAAATTCATGGAAAAGGAGCCGGACGTCGTGAAGTCATGATGACACTGGCCCCGGAAGACGAGGCATCTCGTTTGATCTGTGGTTTAACTTGGTCTGGAGAAGGCACCTGGACAAGTTGGCCGCCTCATCAACATGAAAAAGATTTAGAAGAAGTTTACTGTTATTTTGATATGCCTTTACCTCATTTTGGCTTTCATATTAGTTACTTAAAGAGTGGAGAAGTGGAAGATATCGTAACACATACAGTCCACTCGGGATCTATGGTCCAGGCACCTTGTGGATACCACCCAACTGTAGCTATCCCTGGTGAAAGAAACGCATATTTATGGGTTCTAGCTGCATTTTCTCATCAAAGCAGAAGATATGATCTAGCTATCAATGATCCGGTGTTCGATAAATAATAAGGAAGGATGATATTATGAATTTAAACGATTTAAATGGTAAAACTGCAATTGTTACTGGTGCTGCTCAAGGGCTTAGTCAAGGTATGGCAGAGGGCTTAATGGAAGCAGGAGCAAAGGTTTGCATTATGGATATCAATCCTAAGGCGTTAGAAACCGCAAAATATTACTCAGATAAAGGATTTGAATGCTATGCTGTTATTTCTGATCTGGGAAATGATGATACAAGGGAAGCTGATTTTTCAAAAGCGATAGAAAAACTGGGAGGACATCTTGATATCTTGGTAAATGGTGCAGGGGTTCAAAGACGTTATCCTAGTGAAGAATTTCCTTTAAAAGAATTTGATTTTGTTTTGAATGTAAATCTGCGCAGTGTTTTTGCCATGTGCCAGCTTGCGGGAAGACAGTTTATCAAACAAAATTCCAAAGGAAAAATTGTGAATATTGCCTCTATGCTCTCTTTCTTCGGTGGGTATACGGTTCCTGCTTATGCAGCTTCCAAAGGTGGAGTTGCACAAATTACAAAAGCTTTATGTAATGAATGGGCGGAAAAAGGAGTCAATGTAAACGCTCTGGCACCTGGTTATATGGCTACAGAAATGAATACGGCTTTAATGGATCCTACAAATCCGCGATATGAAGCGATAACAAATCGTATTCCCAATAAAAAATGGGGAACGCCGGATGATATGAAAGGGCCGGTCGTATGGCTGTCCTCTGATGCTTCAGATTATATCAATGGAGCTGTTATTCCAGTTGACGGTGGTTATTTAGTTCGTTAGGGAGAATCATAAAATGAAAGTTATTATTACAGATTGTGATCATGAAAATATAAATATCGAAAAAGAAATATTTGACAGAGCCGGTATCTGTGTGGAACTTAAACAGGCAATCACAGAAGATGAAGTCATTGAACAATGTCAGGGAGCCGATGTATTTATTGTGCAGTATGCCAAAATTACAGAAAAGGTTATGGATCATTGCCCACAGCTAAAATATGTTGTTCGTTATGGCGTAGGACTCGATACGATTGATATTCCAGCGGCAACAAAACATGGGATTTTAGTAGGCAACGTTCCTGATTATGGTATGAATGAAGTGGCCGATCATGCGATTGCATTAAGCCTTTCAATGTTGCGAAAAATTGTGGAAATGAATGAATATACAAAGGAAGAAAAATGGGACTATACTAAGGCGATTCCAGTACATCGTTTTTCACAACTCACTTGCGGTGTTGTCGGACTAGGAAGAATTGGCAGAAACTTTGCGAAAAAAATGAATGCATTGGGATTCTATGTTATTGGTTATGATCCTTATTTTAAACCAGATGAAGAAACAGATCTTTATGTAAAAAGCGTTCCCTTTGAGGATGTAGTTCAACAATCTGATATTATATCAATTCATTGCCCTGCAGATGGTAATATGAATTTGTTTAATGAAAAAGTGTTTAAGAAAATGAAAGATACTGCGATTCTGATTAATGTAGCACGTGGTGGCATCATTAATGAAAAAGATCTGGAGAAGGCTCTATCAGATCATCAGATAGGTGGGGCTTGTTTAGATTGTATGTTAGGTGAACCAGTGGATAAAGATTCACCATTATTTAAATTTGATAATGTGATCGTAACACCGCATATGGCTTGGTATTCTGAAGAAGCCTCTCAAGAATTAAAGAGAAAAGTGGCTGAAGAATCTGTTCGATTTTTGCGAGGGGAACCTATTCACTATCCTGCCAATAAGGTAATAGGAGTGATACGATGATACAATCTATTTATAATAGAGTTCAAGAAGAAGGCATAGTTCCTGTTGTCGAAATAGAAGATGTTAACCAGTCTGTTTCTTTGGCGACTGCGCTATTAAAAGGTGGAATACATTGTGTAGAAATTACATTTCGAACCAAGCAGGCGGCTAATGCTATAAAATTGATAAAAGAAAGATATCCTGATTTGTTGGTGGCGGCCGGAACGGTTTTATCAATTGAACAGGTAGATGAAGCCGTGAAAGCAGGAGCAGATTTTATTGTGAGTCCGGGATTTAATGAAACAGTGGTTCACTATTGTATGGAACATAAAATCAATATCATCCCGGGATGCTCCTGTCCTTCGGATTTAGAAAAAGCTGTCAGCTTGCGGTTATCCGTGGTTAAATTTTTTCCGGCAGAAGCCGCTGGAGGAATCAATGCTATCAAGGTGATGGCGGCACCCTATCGCACTTTGTCCTTTATGCCAACCGGCGGAATCAATCTGGATAATTTAAATAACTACTTAAGTTTTGATCGTGTCATCGCTTGTGGTGGATCCTGGATTGCTTCAAAAGATCTGCTGAGGCATAATGCATTTGATGAAATCGAAAAGAATGCCAGAGAGGCGGTCCATAAAATGATTGGATTCGAATTGGCCCATGTTGGTATTAATGCACAGGATGTACAAGAAGCTCGATCTATCGCAAACTTCTTTGAGCAGATTTTTGGATTTACTGCCAAAGAAAATCCATCTTCTATTTTCTCAGACTCCTATGTTGAGACTTTGAAATCACCTTATTTGGGAAAAAAAGGGCATATTGCCATAGCGGTTAATTCTGTTGAACGAGCTAAAGCCTACTTAATCAATAAAGGAATTCTCTTTAATGAAGAAAGTACAGTTATCAGAGATGACGGGAAAATACAGGCTGTTTATTTCAAGGATCAGATTGGTGGATTTGCGATACATCTGGTTAGAAATTCCAATTTGAGGTAATCTGTATGGCAAATGTAATCTTATTTGGAGAGCCGATGGCTCTGTTGATTGCGGATACAGAAGGACCGTTAGAAGATATAGAGCATTTCACAAGAAAAATGTCTGGTGCGGAAGTTAATGTGAGTATAGGATTGTCGAGATTGGGACACCATGTCGAGTATTTAACGCGGTTGGGTGATGATCCTTTTGGGCATTATATCAAAAAAGCACTTGTAAAAGATCGTATTGGAACGGAATATATAACTCTTGATCCAGTATATCGCACTGGTATTCAATTAAAAAATCGTGTAACTGATGGAAGTGATCCACAGGCGCCATATTATCGAAAAGGTTCGGCGGCATCACATATTACCGTGAGTGAAATTAATCAAATTGATTTAAGTGATGTTCAGCTAGTACATGTTACAGGTATACCTCCTGCTCTTTCTCAGAGTGCAAGAGAAGCTACTTTTAGATTGGTAGAAAGGGCTAAAGAAAACCATATTCTAGTTACATTTGATCCAAATCTGCGACCAGCTTTATGGGAAAATCAACAGACTATGTGCGAGGTCATAAATCGTTTAGCATCTATGTGTGATATATTTTTACCTGGTGTCCATGAGTGCGAAATCTTGATGGGCTCCTCTAATATTGAAAAGATAGCCCTATATTATCGGAATCTAGGTGTGCCGATTACAATAATAAAAGATGGTGCAAAAGGTGCTTATGTTGCAAAAAAGGATTCTATTTATCATGTTCCGGGGTTTAAAGTAAACAGAATTGTAGATACCGTAGGTGCCGGTGATGGGTTCGCGGTAGGTATCTTAAGTGGTATACTTGAAAACTTAAACTTAAAGGATTGTGTAACTCGAGCCAACGCAATTGGAGCTATACAAGTTATGCATGTGAGTGATAATGAAGGATTGCCTACTAAGATACAATTACAGAAATTCCTTCAAGAAAATTTATGAAGATGTAGTAAAAAACCTTTGGTTATAAATCAGAGGTTTTTCTTTTTTTGAAATGGTTTCTATAGAGTCAGCTGTTTTCATACTTCATATCGACGAACGTTTCTGTTATAATGACTAATGAACAATATAAGTCAACAAAAGAACTTGATATTCGATTTATAAGGGGATGATATAAGCTTTACTCACCGTGGTCTTACTAGTGATTGGTTGCATTAAATTGCGATTTTCTTATTTGTGATTAGGAGGATAATATGAAGAAAAAATTAATATCATTACTGGTGATTCCCATATTATGTTTATTTGCGGTATGTTCGTTTCATTTTGTAAAGGCAGATACTGCATTGGGGATGGTGCAAGTCAATTTGCATACGGATGGTCAACTTGAAAGTTCGGATGTTTTAAAGAATATGCCGATTACATTGACATCGACAACCGATGCGAGTCAAACCTTCACACTGACATGTGAAGACAGCTCTAATGTCATTAAGACAAAAAAGACAATACCACTGGGAGACTATGTCGTTTCGTTTCAGCTACCTGAAAACTATGTGACATTAAGTGGAGTATATACTAATGGTCCACGTACGGATACTTATGTTCAAAATGGGAATGTAGTGACTTTAAACCAAAAGTTTGCTTACAACATGATTTACATCAATATAAAGGAAAGAGAAGAACCACAACCTGTTGAAAAATATGGAAAAGTAGAAGTCAATCTTCATACGGATGGAAAACTGGTTGAATCGGGTGTATTGAAAAATATGCCGGTGACTTTAGTCTCAAAGGAAGATCCAACTAAAACATATACTTTGAACTGTCAAGATGATTCCAATCGTGCAGAATTAGAGAATGTTCCTTTTGGAGAGTATATGGTTCTGTTTGATATTTTGGACGGTTATGAAGATCTTGGCGGTACTTACGGAGTGTCTGGCACTTATATGCATAGCACAGATACGATTACTATCGATAATGAATATGCATATAAACAGCTGTATATCAATGTAACAAAGAAAGAAGCACCCCAACCAGTCATCAAATATGGAAAAGTAGAAGTCAATCTTCATACGGATGGAAAGCTGGTTGAATCGGATGTATTGAAAAATATGCCGGTGACTTTAATTTCCAAAGAAGATCCAAGTAAAACATATACTTTGAACTGTCAAGATGATTCCAATCGTGCAAAATTAGAGAATGTTCCTTTTGGAGAGTATATGGTTCTGTTTGATATTTTGGACGGTTATGAAGATCTTGGCGGTACTTACGGAGTGTCTGGCACTTATATGCATAGCACAGATACGATTACTATCGATAATGAATATGCATATAAACAGCTGTATATCAATGTAACAAAGAAAGAAGCACCTCAACCAGTCATCAAATATGGAAAAGTAGAAGTCAATCTTCATACGGATGGAAAGCTGGTTGAATCGGATGTATTGAAAAATATGCCGGTGACTTTAATTTCCAAAGAAGATCCAAGTAAAACATATACTTTGAACTGTCAAGATGATTCCAATCGTGCAAAATTAGAGAATGTTCCTTTTGGAGAGTATATTGTATCTTTTGATATTCCTGAAAAATATGAGGTTTTAGATGGTGAAGTAGGCAGTGGTGTAATGGGAAATTATCTTGCAAATGGTGATACGATTACTATTGATAATGAATATGCTTATAAACAGCTGTATATCAATGTGAAAGAGAAAAAAGAAGCAGTAACAGATAATGGATCACAGAATCCTGAATCAAATGAAAATGCTTCTAGTTCAAATGATTCAAAAAAACAGGAAAGTAAGGATCTAAATACAGATAAAAAGAAATCGAAAAGTGTAAAAACAGCAGTTTTTGTAAATAGTTTATTCTTTGTATCTCTAAGTTTATTTACGGGTATATTAACAATTTTATTCTATAAAAAGACAAAAAAGAGTTAATCTCGCAGGATGAAAAGTCCATATTAATTTAATTTTAAAATCTCCTTTTGTAGCCTTGAACGTATTAATAAGAGAGCACAAAGGAGATTTTTTATTAGGCTCATAATAATATGGAATAACAGTAATCAATATCGATTCATTTTAATCACTTTGAAGTTTTTTAGCTTTTTTTTGAACAAGTGATCAAGAAAGATATACTTGCGAATAAAAGCGTCTTGATTGCGGCACATGGTAATTCACTTCGTGCATTGTTTAAATATTTAAATGATATTTCAGATGAAGATATTATCAATGTGAATATTCCTACAGGTGTGCCGTTAGTGATGGAATTGAATGAGGATCTAAAAGCGATATCGCATCATTATTTGGGAGATCCAGAAGAAATTCAGGCTAAGATGGATGCGGTCAAGAATCAGGGGAAGAAATAAACCTGATTCTTTTTTAGATTATGGGGCATAGTTTTCTTTATCTGGGTATTAAGAACTGTTTTAAAAAAATTCAACTTTTTTTCATAGTTTTTTGAATTTTTATCGTAACTAATAATAGGAAGGTTTCTAATTTCCATCTATGTGTAACGAAAGAGAGGTGAAAAAACGATGGAAGAAAGAAAAGTTTGGGAAGCTTTATTGAAGGATCCCCAACGATCCTATGATGCCCAGTGCAAGAAGATCCTGTCTTTAAAAAGATCTTAGCTTATCTCTATAAAGAGTGCTTATCCGAATACAAGGGTCTTTCCTTAAAGGAGATTTATGATCGGCTGGATACGGATCCAACATCGAATAAAATGGTCAGCCAAAATGTAGAGGATCTCAAGATACCGGACAGTAAGGTTTGCTATGATCTGCTGTTTAAGTTTGCCCATCCAAAGGATCCGAAAAGAAGGCTCTGGATCGATATGGAACCGCAGGGAATCGACCCGGGAAAAGATGTCCTGTATCATCGAGGGTTCTACTATGTCTGCCGACTGATTGACGGACAAAGAAACGATCCACAGGGATTTACAGGGGATGCGTATGCGGATATGCACAAAGTGATTTCTTTTTGGATCTGTTTAAGGCATCCTAGGTACAAAGATAACAAACTCTACCGATATTATGTAGAGGAGAATCGAATAACGGGAAAGGGCAAAACAAAACGAAGAGGTAAGGATACGATGGAAGTATTGATCCTGTATCCCCGGAGACGATATCGATACGATTTCTACTGAAGAGATCCTAAAGCGCCCCAGGGATGTGATGTAGTTCATATAGCTGATCTTTCTGTCAAACAGGAAGGCGGAGCAGATCCTGGAAATCCTAGAGAAAAAGTATGATACACTATTAGAAAAAGAGGAAGAGGAGGAGGTCAGGAAGATGTGTACGTTTAGCGAGGCATTGATCGAGAAAGGCGAGCTGAGAGGTGAGACCAAAGGTACGATCAAAGGTATTCTTCAAGGAAAAGCTGACAGTGTTCTACAATTGGTCAAAAATCATATTGCATCCAATATTGAGCAGGCAATGGATATGTTGTCAGTGGAGCCATCCTCAAGAGAAGATATTATGAAGATTTTGGAACAGAAGGCTTAGAAAAAAAGCAAATAGAAGGAATCCGTAGACTCCTTCTATTTTACTATTTGAATTTTATCTGCATGAAAACAGGTTGATGGTCCGTATATTGGAACTGGGTATCAATATTTTGAATGGATGTAACTTCTATATTATCGGATACGATAAAGCCATCGATCACATATACCTGAGAATCTTCTTGATAGGCTTCATTAAGTAAACGACAAGTAGGAACGTTATCGGCATTTGAAAAGGTAAAGTGTTCAGGGAGATCCTCCTGACTCATGACACCCGGCACCCAGCTTTCCTTGTCTATAATAGGATATGTATCCATACCTTCGAATGTTTGGTTAAAATCACCGCCGGCGATGACATAATTTCCTTTTTCATATTCTTCCTGAAGTTTTTGCGCAAGTTTTTTACTCTGGGCAATTTTACCCTCGCCGCTGTCATACGCCTCCAGATGAAAGTTGATGATCACCAGTTCTTTATCTGTGCCTTTGATGGGAATTCTTGTTTCCAACATGCAACGTTTCAAATTACATGTTTTTATCGGCCAGCTAAAGGATTCCGGCAAGGCGATTCGACTGGCTGAATCGATTGAGAAATTCGTCATTGTCATAATGCCGCTTTCTACTTTTCCGATAGGAGGAAACGGGTAAGGAACAAAATCACATTTAAAATTGTAGGCTAATACACTATTTTGATCTAGCTGTTTTTCCAGATATTCTTGCTGGTTGATATGAAACGTTCGGCTAGAATCGGTATCAACTTCCTGCAGTAGATACACATCCGCATCTTGTTCGTTCAGAATATTTTGAATTCCTTCTAAATTGGCTTCCACTTTTTCTTTTGATTCCGGATTGACCTTAGTTCCACCATCCATAAAGAAATCCATGTCTTTATCAAGACCGGCATACCCTATATTATAGGTGACAATATGTAGGGGTTCATTTTGATTGATTTCTTGATGCCCCTCTTTGGCAGATAGAGTTTCTACCGGTTCCGGTCGATATTCACGAATCGTTAAGTAACCTACGCCGCAAGCAAGCAATACCAGGCATACTGCCAAAACACCACCAATGATCTTCAATACTTTTTTCATGGCCTGTCTCCTTTTATAAATATGATAAATGATGTGAAATAATAGAGTGTAAAAACAAAGGGATGAGTAGGAATTCTCTTTCTGACTTAATCGTATAATACAGTCACTTACAGGTCAATCGTTTTTTCGACAAACTGATTGGAAATCGAGGGGAAGTATGGTAGAATACACCTAGTAAATAGGAAGGGGATTTGAACGTGTTTTGAATCCTTTTTTTAAGGGAGATAAAGGAGGAAATGTATGAACAAAAATTCCTTATGTTCCATGAACGATCTATCTGTGGATGAGATCTTGAGTATCTTAAATGATGCAAGACTTTTTAATAGTTCCTATTCAGATTGGCAATTACCTTTAAAAAAGTGTTTGGTTGCTAATCTTTTTTTTGAGCCAAGCACCAGAACGCATTATTCTTTTGAAAGTGCGGAGCTGCAGCTAGGCTGCAAGGTGGCTGATTTCAATGCGGAAACCAGCAGTGTGACCAAAGGAGAAACATTTTTTGATACGATCAAGACCTTTGAGATGGTTGGTTATGATGCTTTTGTGATCCGTCATCCTAAAACGGAGTACTTTAAAGAGTTGGAAGAAATTCAGGTTCCGATCCTGAATGCTGGAGATGGTGCCGGTAATCATCCGACACAGTGCCTGTTGGATCTGTTGACCATGCAAAATGAATTTGGAACGCTGAAAGGCTTAAAGATTGTCATTTGTGGAGATATCCTGCATTCACGTGTGGCTGCTTCCAATAAATCCACATTGGAAAGAATGGGCAGTGAAGTTCGTTTCTGTGGACCGGAAGAATGGGAACGTCCGGGGTATTCGACGATGCCTTTGGATGAAGCGGTTGAATGGGCGGATGTCGTAATGATGCTTCGTATCCAGCGAGAAAGAGGAGCTACCTTGGCGCATTTGACCAAAGAGCAGTATCTACAAAGATATGGATTGACCAAGGAGCGTTACAATCGTATGAAAAAACATGCGATCGTGATGCATCCGGCACCGTTTAATCGCGATATCGAAATTGATTCTGACCTGGTTGAAGCACCAAAAAGCCGTATTTTTGAACAAATGGCCAATGGTGTTTTAGTGCGAAAAGCAGTATTAAAGCGTGCCTTTGGATTTGCCCCATTTAAGGAGAAATAAGATGCGACTGATAAAAAATGGAAATGTGCTGACACCGCAGGGGATTGTCAAAAAAGATATTTTATTTGATGAACAAGAAATTATAAAGATCGAAGAGAATATTCAGGCCGATGCTGAAATTATCGATGCTTCTGGATTAACGGTCATTCCGGGTTTGGTGGATGTGCACGTGCATTTGCGAGAACCTGGCTATACACAAAAAGAAACGATTCATACCGGAACATTGGCGGCCGCCCATGGTGGCTTTACTACGATTTTCTGTATGCCTAATGTCATCCCGTATCCGGATGATGTACAAACGATTCAGATGTATGTTGAAAAAATCAATCAGGATGCCGTTGTGCATGTGCACCCATACGCCTGTATCACCAAAGAAGAGGCCAGCAAAGAAGTCGTTGATATGAAGGATATCAAAGAACGATTTGGCATTCGCTGGTTTAGTGATGATGGCGTTGGTGTTTCTACTGCGGAAGTTATGGCTCAGGCGATGGAAACGGCCAGAGGAAATGATTGTATGATCGTGGCACATACCGAAGATATGTCTTATCGAAAACCGGGGGCCTGCGTACATGACAGTGAAGTCAATCGCCAAAAAGGGTGGTTGGGTATCCCAAGTGCCTGTGAAAGTGCACAGTTGATTCGCGATCTGCAACTGTCTCAACAGATCGGCAATGCGTATCATGCCTGTCATATCAGTGCTAAAGAAAGCGTGGAAGCTTTAAAAGAATATAAAGAAAAGGGAGCCGATGTGACAGGGGAAGTTACAGCGCATCACTTGTTGTTGGAAGATCAGGATGTGCAGGGAACAAACTGGAAGATGAATCCGCCTTTACGCTCCCATGAAGATCGTATGGCTTTGATCGAAGGATTAGAAAATGGATCGCTGGATATGATTGCCAATGATCATGCACCGCATACAAAAGAGGAAAAAGATCGCCCAATGGATAAAGCGCCATTCGGTATTGTTTCGTTAGAAACCAGTTTTCCTTTATTATATACGGAGTTTGTGAAAAAACAGAAGCGCTGGACATTGGCACAGCTGGTGAACTGGATGTCCGGTGCACCGGCCAAGCGCTTTGGCTTGGAAAAGATCGGAGCCATTGAGGTCGGTTATCGTCCGGATCTGGTTTTAGTGGATCTGGAACATGAAAGTGTGATCGATGCATCGCAATTTCTGTCAAAAGGGAAAAATACACCGTTTGATGGCTGGAAAGTATATGGCGCCATCAGGGAAACAATTGTCGGTTCTAAAACGGTGTGGAAAGGATAGAGTATATGGAAAGATTACTGATTTTAGAAGATGGCAGTTGCTATCGTGGGACTGCCTTTGGAAGTGACAACTTTCAAATTGGAGAATTGGTCTTCAATACTTCCATGACAGGGTATCAGGAAATTCTGACGGACAATTCCTATTGTGGACAGATCGTCATGATGACATACCCGTTGATTGGAAACTATGGAGTCAACCGTGATGATAACGAAAGTATCGTACCGGCTGTGTTTGGCTTTGTCGTTAAGGATTATTGTGATGAACCAAACAACTGGCGAAGCCAGGAAACACTGGATACATATTTGAGACGTGAAAATATTCCGGGTATTTACGGTATCGATACACGTGCGATTACGCGTAAGCTGCGCGATAAAGGAACGATGCGTGCTACTTTGGCAAATGTGGATGCCGATGTGGATGCGATTGTAAAAACGTTACAGAAAACCGATTATCTGCATGATCAGGTCAAACGTGTCAGCTCACAGAAGATCTTTCCGATCCCAAATCGTGGCAAAAAGGTCGTACTGATGGACTTTGGGGCCAAGCTTGGTATTGTCCGGGAACTATCCAAACGTGGCTGTGATCTGATCGTTGTACCATATGATACACCGGCGGATGTGATCATGGGCTTTCATCCGGACGGGGTAATGTTGTCAAATGGTCCAGGGAACCCGGAGGATGTACAGGTGGCCATCGATACCATTCAAAAATTGATTCCGCAAACGGTTGTATTTGGAATCTGTTTAGGACATCAGCTGATTTCTTTAGCATGTGGAGCTAAAACGTATAAGTTAAAATTCGGTCATCGTGGAGCCAATCATCCGGTGATGGATCTAAAAACAGGAAAGGTAGAGATTACCAGCCAGAACCATGGCTTTGCGGTTGATATCGATTCTTTGAAAAACACGCGTCTGGAGATGACACATCAGGCGTTAAATGATAAGAGCTGTGAAGGAGTACGTCATAAAGACTATCCTTGTTTCAGTGTGCAGTTCCATCCGGAAGCCAGTGCCGGGCCGTTAGATTCTGGACATTTATTCGATGATTTCATGGAACTGATGGAAAAGGAGGATCACTATGCCTAAACGTCAGGATATACATAAGATACTTGTGATCGGTTCGGGGCCGATCGTTATCGGACAGGCAGCCGAATTTGATTATGCCGGAAGTCAGGCATGCCAGTCACTTCGTGAAGAAGGGTATGAAGTTATTTTGATCAACTCTAACCCGGCTACGATCATGACCGATACAACCATTGCCGACCGTGTTTATATAGAACCGATTACTTTGGATTTTGCCAAACGTGTCATTTATAAAGAAAGACCGGATGCGATTTTGGGATCTCTGGGAGGACAGACAGGTTTGAACCTGGTTGTCGATCTGCATAATGATGGTATTTTGGATGAATGTGGTGTAGAAATTCTGGGAACCGATCTGCATGCGATCAACCGTGCCGAAGACCGCGAATTATTCCGTGCTTTGATGCAGGAAATCAAAGAGCCGGTACCGGAAAGTGCCATCGTGCATACCGTTGATCTGGCCGTAGAGTTCTGTAATACGCATGGCTATCCGGTTGTTGTGCGCCCGGCTTATACCTTAGGGGGAACCGGTGGCGGTTTTGCGGATAATGAAGAAGAATTACGCGAGATTTGTGAAGCCGGATTGAAGATTTCACCGGTTGGACAATGTTTGATCGAACAAAGCATCGCCGGTTATAAAGAAATCGAATACGAAGTTATGCGTGATGCCAACGATAATGCTATCGTCGTTTGTAACATGGAAAACATCGATCCAGTGGGTATCCATACCGGGGATAGTATCGTTGTGGCTCCGGTGCAGACCTTGACCGATCGTGAAAATCAGATGTTGCGAAGTGCTTCTTTAAAGATCATTCGCGCTTTAAAGATCTGTGGTGGCTGTAATGTACAGCTGGCTTTAGATCCAGAAAGCTTTAAATATTATGTCATTGAGGTCAACCCTCGTGTATCTCGTTCATCAGCTTTGGCCAGTAAGGCAACGGGGTATCCGATTGCCAAGATTTCAGCCAAACTGGCGGTTGGCTTGACCTTGGACGAGATCTTAAACCCGATCACAAAGACAAGCTATGCCTGCTTTGAACCGGCCATTGACTACATTGTCACAAAATTCCCTCGTTTCCCATTTGATAAATTCCCAAGTGCAGATCGTCATTTAGGAACGCAGATGAAGGCAACCGGGGAAATCATGTCGATTGGCCGTACCTTTGAAGAATCATTCTTAAAAGCTGTGCGTTCCCTGGAAATGAAGGTCGATCATATTTATAAGGCTGAATTTGCTTCCATGGATCAGATGCAGCTGTTAGAAAAGATCAAAAACAGCGATGATGAGCGTATCTTTGCGATTGCCCAATGGTTACGTAATGGATTTGATATGTCCATCATCTTAAAAGAAACCAAGATGGATTCGTTCTTTATTCATCACATCAAACGCATCATTGATTTAGAACAGGAAATGATGGCGCATGTAAAGGATGTGGAAACCTTAAAGGTTTTAAAGAAAAACGGATTCTCCGATAGCTATATTGCGAAAAACTGGGATATGAGTGAAAAGGAAGTCTATGATCTGCGTAAGACTAATGGAATTTTCCCGGTTTACAAGATGGTCGATACTTGTGCCGGTGAGTTTACCAGTGCGACACCTTACTTCTATTCCAGCTATGAAGAAGAAAATGAATCGATCTGTTCAGATCGCAAAAAAATCCTTGTTTTAGGGTCTGGGCCGATCCGTATCGGACAAGGTGTTGAATTTGACTATGCGACCGTACATTGTGTGGAAACATTGCGTGAAGCAGGGTTTGAAGCCATCATCATCAACAACAACCCGGAAACTGTATCCACGGATTTCTCTATCAGTGATAAGCTGTATTTTGAGCCATTGACAACGGAAGATGTCATGCATGTCATCGAACTGGAAAAACCATTAGGGGTAATCGTACAGTTTGGTGGACAGACCGCCATTAACTTAGCGGATTCTTTAGTGCAACACGGTGTTAAGATTTTAGGTACCTCTTTGGAAGACATTGATTGTGCCGAGGATCGTCATGAATTTGAAGCGATGTTACGAAAACTAGATATTCCACAACCACAGGGAGAAACCGCCGTTACGGTGGAAGAAGCTTTGGTCATTGCACAGAAGATCGGTTATCCGGTATTGGTTCGTCCAAGCTATGTCTTAGGTGGACGTGCGATGGAAATCGTACATAATGATGATGAATTAAAGGTCTATATGGCCACAGCTGTTAAGGAAATCAGCCATGATGCACCGATTCTGGTTGATAAATATATCGTTGGAAAAGAATTGGAAATCGATGCGATTGCCGATGGTGAAAACGTATTTATTCCAGGTGTCATGGAACACATTGAACGTGCCGGTGTGCACTCCGGAGACTCCATCAGTGTCTATCCGACACAGATCATTTCCGAGAAAGTCAAAGAAACGATCATCGACTATGGAATTCGCATTGGAAAAGGGTTCCATTTCATCGGTTTGTACAACATTCAGTTTATCGTTGATAAGGATGAAAATGTGTATGTCTTAGAGGTCAATCCAAGATCCAGCCGTACGGTGCCATTCCTTTCAAAGATCACGGGTATTCAGATGTCCAATATCGCAACGAAGGCCATTTTAGGACACTCCATTGTTGAGCAGGGCTATACACCGGGCTATCATCCGGATGACAAGCATCATGTCTTTGTCAAAGCACCGGTATTCTCCTTTGCGAAGCTGCGCCATGTCGATACGGTATTAGGCCCGGAAATGAAATCAACCGGAGAAGCATTAGGATCGGATGTAAATCTGGAAAAAGCATTATATAAGGCTTTGGTAGCCAGTGGTATTTCGGTTCCGATGCATGGAAATGTGCTGTTGACGATTGCCGATGAAGATAAAAGCGAGGCCTTGAAACTGGCTAAACGCTTTGCGGATATCGGTTATGGAATCTATGCGACCAAAGGAACTGCTAAGCTGTTAGAAGAAAACGGATTGTTTGTACATCATGCCAATAAGATCGAAGAAGGTGGCGACAACAGCGTTGTGGAGATCATTCGCCATGGACGTGTCAACTTTGTGATCAATACGATGAGCAATAAGACTAATTCCACCAGCAAGGATGGTTTCCTAATTCGCCGTGTGGCCGCAGAGAACAATATTTCATGTATGACATCCTTAGATACAGCTGAAGCTTTAACACGTGTACTGGAGGCTTTATCCTTCTCTATGATCAGTATGAATGAGATGGGGAAATAAGCATGAAACAGGAAGTTGCCAAGATTCTTTCGAATATAGAAATTGCTAAAGATATATGGAAAATGGAACTGCAGACCGGTTTAGCCAAGATGGCAAAACCGGGGCAGTTTATTGAAATCGAGGTACCCCCGTTCTTTTTAAGACGACCGATTTCTATCAATGAAATCAAGGATGATTCGCTTGTCATCATCTACAAGATTTTAGGCGAGGGGACTTTACAGATGACCAAGATGCACGATACGATCGATATCTTTGGACCCTGCGGAAATGGTTTTCCTATCGAAAATAAAGATGTTTTATTGGTCGGTGGAGGCGTTGGTGTACCTCCGCTGTATGAGACTGCCAAACAATATTTAAAAAACGGGCATCAGGTTGATGTTGTGTTAGGTTTCAATGATCAAAGTCAGATTTTCTTTGAACAGGAGTTTAAAGAATTAGGCTGTAAGGTACAGATTGCGACCATGGATGGCAGCGTTGGTACAAAAGGAACGGTACTGGATGCGATTCATGAACAGAAAATAAGCACTAGTTTTGTGTTAGCCTGTGGGCCTTTACCGATGTTAAAGGCGCTGCAGAAGGAATATGCAGAAGGCTATCTGTCGTTAGAGGCCAGAATGGCCTGTGGTATCGGTGCCTGCATGGGTTGTGTCGTTAAAGATACCAGTGATCATGCTTTACGTGTATGTAAGGATGGTCCTGTCTTTCCGATTCAGGAGGTCGTGCTATGATTGATTTAAAAGTAGAACTGCCCGGACTGCATTTAAAAAATCCGGTGATCCCGGCCAGCGGATGCTTTGGGTTTGGTAAAGAATATGCTGAGTTATATGATCTTTCTTTGTTGGGAGGAATTGCGATCAAAAGCGCAACTCCAAAAGAACGCTTTGGAAATCCGACACCGCGTATTGCGGAAACACCTTCGGGTATGTTGAATGCGATCGGACTTCAAAATAAAGGCGTTGATTCGATCATCGAAAATGAGCTTCCTTTTTTGGCACAGTATGATACAGAAATCATCGCCAATGTAGCCGGAGCCACTGAAGAAGATTATGTCGAAGTCATTCGTAAGCTGAATGATCAACCGGTCGTAAAAGCGTATGAATTGAATATCTCCTGTCCCAATGTAAAACATGGAGGTATTGGGCTGGGAACCAAACCGGAGTTGGCAGCCCATGTCACAAAGATGGCCAAGAAAGCAGCTTCAAAGCCAGTGTATGTCAAGCTTTCACCAAATGTGACGGATATTGTGGAAATCGCAAAAGCTGTAGAACAGGCTGGTGCGGATGGTTTAGTGCTGATCAATACATTGATGGGAATGCGCATCGATTTAAAGACAGGCAAGCCGCTATTAGCCAATGTGACTGGTGGACTGTCCGGACCGGCGATCAAACCGGTTGCCATTCGTATGGTCTATCAGGTTGCTCAAGCCGTTCAAATTCCGATTATCGGTGTGGGTGGTATTACAAGCGCCAATGATGTATTGGAGTTTTTGAATGCCGGGGCCAGTGCGGTGGAAGTCGGTGCCCAGAATTTTGTGGATCCTTATGTATGTCCAAAGATCATCGAGGATCTTCCAAAAGTGTTGGAACGATATGGTTATGCTTCTGTTAAAGAAGCGATTGGAAGGAGTTTTAGAGATGAGTAAAACGATCGTTGCACTGGATTTTTCCAGTAAACAAGAAGTGATTGATTTTTTAAAACAATTTGATGAACCGGTATATGTAAAGATCGGTATGGAATTGACCTATGCCTGCGGCCTTGAAATGGTACAGATTGTCAAAGAAATGGGCCACCATATCTTTTTGGATCTAAAGCTGCATGATATTCCAAATACGGTCAAAGGTGGTATGAAAAACTTGGCTAAGCTGGGTGTTGATATTGTCAATGTGCATTGTGCCGGCGGTATCGCAATGATGAAAGCAGCCATCGATGGCCTAAATGAAGGGGCTGTGGATGGTAAACGCCCTTTATGTATCGGTGTCACTCAGTTGACAAGTACATCAAAAGAAGCCATGAACGAAGAATTAGGAATTCCGGGTGAAGTCATGGATTGCGTAATTCATTATGCGAAAAATGCCAAAGAAGCTGGTTTAGATGGTGTTGTTTGCTCCGTACATGAAGCAAAAGCTATTCATGAAGCTTGCGGAAATGACTTTTTGACTGTGACACCGGGCATTCGTTTAGCGGATGACTCAAAAGATGATCAAAAACGTGTAGCGACACCAGCCTATGCCAAAGAGCAGGGATGTGACTATATCGTAGTTGGACGTTCGATCACAAAGAGTGCTGATCCGGTAGAAACATATCATAAAATTGAAGAGATGATGAAATAAGCCGACAAAACGTCGGCTTTTTTAATGTATAAGAAAAGAGAAGATCGCTCTTCTCTTTTTAGACAGTTCCCTGTGCTTTCATAGCTTCGGCTACTTTTAAGAAACCGGCAATGTTGGCACCGACAACATATTCTTTCTCGTGACCGTATTCTTTTGCGGTATCACGGCATGTTTCAAAGATATTTTCCATAATGGCTTCCAGACGTTTATCCACTTCTTCCGCTGTCCAGGACAAGTGCTGTGCATTCTGGCTCATTTCCAGACCGGAGCAGGCAACACCACCGGCATTGCTGGCTTTACCTGGTGCATAGAATACACCATTCTGCATCAGATAGTGAATGGCTTCCGGTGTAGTCGGCATGTTGGCACCTTCACATACTGCAAAGACTTTGTTGGCTACAAGCGCTTTGGCATCTTCTAAATCCAGTTCGTTTTGTGTAGCACATGGCAATGCGATATCACATGGAGTACTCCAAGGACGAGCATTGGCAGTATAAGTAGCGTTTGGATGTGTTTCTACATATTCTTTGATACGTCCACGACGAACTTCCTTAATGTCTTTGACACAAGCTAAATCAATTCCATCCGGATCATAGATGAATCCGTTAGAATCAGACATAGTGACAACTTTAGCACCTAACTGTGTTGCCTTTTCACAAGCATAGATGGCTACGTTTCCACTTCCGGAAAGGGCAACGGTTTTTCCTTCAAAGCTTGTTCCGTTATCTTTCAACAAAGCCTGCGTGAAATAACAAAGTCCGTATCCGGTAGCTTCTGTACGAACTAAAGAGCCTCCAAATGTAAGACCTTTTCCGGTAAGTACACCGCTGAATTCATTTTTTAAACGTTTATACTGTCCAAATAAATAACCGATTTCACGTCCTCCGACACCGATATCACCGGCAGGAACATCGGTGTTAGGTCCGATGTGGCGATATAATTCGCTCATAAAGCTCTGGCAGAAGCGCATAACTTCGGCATCGCTTTTTCCCTTTGGATCAAAATCAGATCCACCTTTACCGCCACCCATTGGCAGTGTTGTTAATGAGTTTTTAAAGATTTGTTCAAATCCTAAGAATTTGATGATACTGATATTTACAGACGGATGGAAACGAAGTCCTCCTTTGTATGGACCTAAAGCGGAATTAAATTCAATTCTGAATCCACGATTGACCTGAGTAACACCATTGTCATCGACCCAAGGTACGCGGAATACGATTTGACGTTCCGGTTCAACGATGCGGGCAAGTACATCATCATCTAATTTTTCCGGATGTACTTGTTCAATGATTTCCAGAGATTCAAATACTTCTTCGACGGCCTGCAGAAATTCACTGTCGCCTGCATTGCGTTGTTTAACGGTTTCATATAGTTTTGTTAAGTCTGACATAATATCCTCCTTTAATGAATGTAGTATATCATAAAATGAAAAAAGTGAATAAAAATTTTCAGAAAAGTTAATGAAAACTTTTTTGATATACAAACAAAAGCGGCATTTTAGGTGCCGCTTTTGCCATTATTATTGTTTTAGGAGAGAGATATATGAAGAGTTTTTTTACTGTGTTCTCTTAACACGCTTATAGTATAGAAAAATCTTTTGGAGAAATTATTTTTAAGTCGTGTGAAAGTATGTGAGATTTTTCAGAAAGCGATTGGGATTATGGGAGATTGTTTTAGAAAAACCAAAATATTATAAAGAGCGTATAATAAATACCAGATTAGGAGGCATATCTATGAAAGAAACAATACAAGATTTAAAATCAAGAAGAAGCTGCCGTGCTTATACGGATCAAAAAATCGAAGAAAATGTTTTAGATCAGATCTTAGAAGCCGGAAGCTATGCACCAAGCGGTATGGGAAAACAATCAGCGGTGATGGTCTGCATCGAAAATAAACAAGTTCGCGATTTGGTTGCCCAGTTAAATGCACAGATCATGAATGCGGATATCGATCCGTTTTATGGTGCCGGTGTTGTTGTAGTGGTATTTGCGGATACGCGTGTTAATACGTATCGAGACGATGGAAATCTGGTTATCGGTAATTTACTAAATGCTGCCCATGCACTGGGCGTTGATTCTTGTTACATCTATCGGGCCAGAGAAGTATTTAAAACACCAAAAGGGAAAGAGCTGATGAAAGAATGGGGACTTTCTGAAGATTATGAAGGCATCGGCAATGTCATTTTGGGATATGGTAAACCGGAAGGGAAAAAGGAAGCAGCTCCTCGTAAAGAAAACTATATTATTAAGGTTCGATAAAGATTAAGTGGAGTGAATCGAATCTTCTTCGTGTTTAAAAGAAAGTGTGTTACCATTACCATTAGGTGATAAATATGAAAGAAAAATTATATCGTTTTTTCGCAGGGCGCTATGGGAATGATTCTCTGAATCAATTTTTATTCTTTTTGGAGATTGTTTTGGTGGTTTTATCCTTATTCATACGTCATTTTGCGTTTACCATTCTTTTCTTTATGGTCTTTTTCTTATATTTTTATCGTACGATGTCTAAAAATATTTATGCAAGACAGGCTGAAAATGCCAAATTTATCGCATTGCGTTCCAAAGGAACACACACTTTAAAGGCAATGCAGAAAAATATGCAGGATAGAAGTTATAAGCACTTTGTATGTCCAAAATGCGCACAGATCATTCGTGTGCCAAAGGGAAAGGGAAGTATCGAGATTACCTGCCCAAACTGTCGTACTCGTTTCGCTAAGAAATCGTAGGAACTTTTATGAAAAATTCAACGATGATCCAATATTTTGAATGGTACTTGCCGGGTGATGGAAAACACTGGGAGCGTGTGCAGAAAGATGCCGCTCATTTGCATCAGATTGGTTTTGATCGCATTTGGCTTCCGCCTGCTTATAAAGGACAGGGTGGCAGTCATGATGTAGGTTATGGTGTTTATGACTTGTACGATTTAGGTGAATTTGATCAAAAAGGAACGATTGCCACAAAATATGGAACAAAGGATGCGTATATACAGGCAATACGAAGCTGTCATGAAAACCACCTGGAAGTGATTGCCGATATCGTCTTTAATCATCGTATGGGTGCGGATCAGACGGAAACGATTCAGGCAAAAGAAATCAATTGGAATGATCGAGATCAATCGATCAGCCCGGAAGAAAACGTTGAAGTATGGACGAAATTTACCTTCCCGGGACGTAAAGGAAAATATTCCGATTTTATTTGGGATTGGTCTTGTTTTACAGGAACGGACTATGATGCCAGGACTAAGCAAACCAAACTTTTGGAGTTCTATTCTAAAAAGTGGTCAGAAAATGTATCGCAGGAACAGGGGAATTTTGACTATATCATGGGTGATGATGTCGATTTTTCGAGTCAAAAGGTTGTAGATGAACTGTATGACTGGACAAGATGGTATAAAAATCTAACAGGAATCGACGGATTTCGATTGGATGCGGTAAAGAGTATAGATTTTGATTTCTTTCCTAAATGGCTTGCGACTATGCGACAAGAATATCAGGATGATCTTTTTGCGGTTGGTGAATATTGGTCTGGAAATCTTGAAGAATTAAAAAAGTATTTGTGTGAAACCTCTTATTGTATGGCTTTGTTTGATGTGCCATTGCATTTTCATCTGTTTGATGCATCAAGTTCGTATGACAGATATGACATGTCAAAAATTTTAGAAGGAACATTGACAAAGATTGCACCACAAAGCGCGGTGGCTTTTGTCGATAATCATGATACACAGCCGGAGCAGGCATTACAGTCCTGGGTACAGGATTGGTTTAAAGTTCATGCTTATGCGCTGATCTTATTAAGAGATGCGTTTTGTCCGTGTGTATTTTATGGGGATTATAAAGGTATTGAGCACGATCAAAAAGGCCAGGTGCCATTTTTAGAAGAAATGGTCTGGATCCGTAGTCATTTGTTAGATGTTGATGAGATGGAGGATCGACTGGATGATTGGCACTGTATTGGCTGGTGTACCAAAGGAGAACATCCGGTGATCGTAGTGATGACAAATGGTTGGGCTTCTGGAAAAAACTTTTCTTTACCTGAGTATAGATCATGCTCGTTTGTAGATATTACACGAAATGATTATAAAATACAGATTGACAAGGATGGTTCAGGAACATTTACTTGTTTGGATGGAAAGTGTAGTATATATATTAAAGAAGAAGATTTTATTTCTATGAAAAAGGAGATGAAAAGATGATTATCGCAATCGCAAATGATCATGGTGCTTACCAGTATAAAAATGAAATCAAAGAAATGCTGGAAAAAGAGGGACATACTGTTATTGACTGTGGAACCAATGATGGGAAAAGTGTGGATTATCCCGATTATGCCAAAGCTTGTGCTGAAAAAGTTGTATCTGGGCAGGCAGAAAGAGGCATAGTATTGTGTGGAACCGGAATCGGTATCAGTATTTCAGCAAATAAAATAAAAGGAATTCGCTGTGCATTGTGTACAGATGTGACAATGGCACGATTGACAAGAGAACATAACGATGCCAATATGCTTGCCATGGGCCAAAGAACGATGGGAATTGAAACTTGTAAAGATGTGGTTCGTACTTTTATCAATACACCATTTTCGCAAGGAGAAAGACATAAAATCCGTATTCAAAAAGTCGCAGAGTTAGAAAAATAAGAAAAGATTTTAAAAAAAGTGGTCTGTTCAAAAAAATAGATCACTTTTTTTACGGAAAATTTGTGCATAAGATAGGTACAGAAATGCGTAATTTATGGACAACCCGACAATGAAACCGATTACAAAGGTGAGAGGAACAAAAAGGACTAAAAAAAGATAAAAAAAGTGAAAAAAGATGTTGACGGGTGGCGGTGGATTTGGTAATATAACTGAGCACGGCGCGGGAAAGCGCTGAGCGAGATCTTTGAAAACTGAACAAGAACAAACCTGAAAGAAAAAGGAAACGTCAATTTCGGTAAAAG
>NZ_JBQKEP010000014.1:0-42839 GCF_052121255.1 Faecalicoccus sp. LCP19S3_E2
TTATATTACCAAATCCACCGCCACCCGTCAACATCTTTTTTCACTTTTTTTATCTTTTTTTAGTCCTTTTTGTTCCTCTCACCTTTGTAATCGGTTTCATTGTCGGGTTGTGATTGGATACTGATACATTTGTCGATATTTTACATACATTTCCCTTCCTTTGTGGATTTAAAAAAGAGTCATGTCTTTTTATTTCATGACTCTTCTCAAAAGAAAATCAACTCATCTCTACCATTCCCCGATAGATAAATCCTTATTTTCTGGATGTGATTTCCTCCTTCAAACAAATCATTTATTTTGTGCCCTTATCGTATCACCTTTTCTCTATAAATATAGCCTTGTGTCTTTTTTGGTTTGAAATGTGGCAAAGATGACATATTCTTTTTACTTATGTTACAATCTTTTCATGAATACAATTATATATCAACAATGTAAAAGCTTGATTGATCCAGAGATCCCTTCGATTTCATCTATTTCAAATTTGATGGCTCTGGTCTATCATGAGCTCCCTCATTTAAACTGGGTCGGCCTATACTTAGTACAACAAAACAAAGCAACTTGCACCTTAGGTCCCTTTCAGGGTAAAGTGGCCTGTATGACTATTCCTATTGGAAAAGGTGTTGTAGGAACCTGTGCTCAACAGCAGAAGATGATCGTTGTCGATGATGTTCATTCTTTTGTCGGACATATCGCATGTGATTCGGCCTCACAATCCGAAATTGTCGTTCCCATTTATAACGGCAATACGCTTTTTGCGATTCTGGATGTCGATTCTGACATTAAAGATCGCTTTGCAACCGAAGAGATTTCATTCTTTCAATTTTTAGCCGATCAGATTTCCTCTTTGATTTCCAAAGAAAATCAGTCTATCTATTTAAAAACAGAAGTTGTTAATCCATAACAGCTTCTGTTTCTTGTATCTCATCTAACGATATTCTATATATAGGAAATTTTCCCAAACTTGTTTCTTTTTTATAACAATATCCCAAAAGCTCTTCTTCCATTCCATCAATCTCTGTAACCAAGAATGTTTTGACCACATTATTTTTTCCTTTTTTGATTACAGCCCGCTGTAAAGACGTAACCCCTTTATTTAAAGTCTTCGCAATAGCCGGTAAAAGAACACTTTCTTCTGGATCCCTATCAAACAATAGATTTATGGCTTGTTGATCGGCAAAGGAAGAAAGAACATGAGTAAAAGATAGAGGATAATTCGGTCTTTGATTGATTTCCTTTTCTTTCGTATTTCCCCAAAACGCAAAGCTGTAAACCGGATGTGTCGTGCGGGTTACATTTTCATTTTTTAAAAACTGATTGGCCAACGCTCCGTTTTGATCGCAGCTTGTCAATATAGGATGATAACCAAGCTGCCATTCGCGTATCTTTTTCCAGTCTTCATATTCCACATTGGTCGCAAAGCAGGACGGATCCAGCGTTGAAAAAGAAAAAGTCGGCATGAATAGACAGCCTTCTGTTCCTATTCTATCCATCAACACATTCAAAACAGCCTGTGCTTCTCCTATTACATGTTTACAGAATCGATCACTGGCTTGCACACAGACATAACTTCCTTTTTGAATATGCAGTGTTTCCAGGATTGTAGAAATCTCATCGGGTGTTATAAAAATTGGGTTTTTCATGGCATCATCATATCATATTTGATAAGATTGTTCACAGAAAAGAGGGAAATCATGATTTCAATTATTGCCAGTGATTTAGACGAAACATTGTTGAATACAAACAAACATGTCGATGCTTATACGATTGAACAAATCAAAAAAGTATCCGACCAGGGCATTCAATTTGTTTGCGCAACCGGAAGACCATTTATATCGATTCAAAATACATTAAAAGAAATTGGTCTCTATGATAAAGAAAACACCTATACCATTTCATTAAACGGCGCCTGTGTGACCGAGAACAAAAATAATCGAATCTTATATATGCAGCCGATGGATCATTCTTTGGCAGAGCAAATTTATAAGATTGGTCTTCAATATGATGTATGCGTTCAAGTTTATACGATCGATACCGTTTATGCATATCGTCTTAATGATGATGAACGTGACTTTTTAAAAGGCCGTATGCAGGTAAAAGAAATTCATGAAACGGATCTTACCTTTTTAAAGGATGTCCCAATCATGAAAGTTCTTTATGAAAATACCAGTTTTGACTATCTTCAATCCATTGATGCATCACTTTTGACAAATATCCGTCAAGCTTGTGATCTTTCTTATTCAAGTGCTCGCTACTTTGAGTTTAATAAAAAGGGAGTGCATAAAGGAATCGGATTAAAATTTCTATGCGATCATCTGCACATCGACATAAAGGATTCTATGGCTATCGGAGACAACATCAATGATTTAGGAATGCTTAAAACAGCCGGTATAGCGATTGGTGTTAAGAACTTGCACCCATTGATCAAAGATCAAGTTGATCATATCTGCCCTTATACACATAACGAAAACGCGGTTGGGCACATTCTTCATGACTACGTATTAATAAAAAAATAGCCGGATCGGCTATTTTTTTATGCTTTCTTCTTTAACATCTTTTTGGCCATTGGCATGGCCTTCATGGAAAGAGCATATAAAACACGATGTACCGGTAAATCAAATTCACCTATATATTCACGAATATATGGGGCAAAGTTTGATTTAAATTCAGATAGACCATCTTGAAAGTCACCATCAACACCACCCATTGTGACAAACTCGGCCCGATTGTCGAAGGCATCTTGAAACTGTCTGGCATATAAAAGATACTGCGGTCTGAAATTCATAAAATCATCGTTGCTTCCGGCATACAGCATTTCATATTCCTTACCATAACCGATCATCATACCTCCGGCAATAGCCGTTTTATGTGGATATTTCTCACAAACCTTTTGAATAGAGGTTAACTCCTCCTGATTTTGAAGCAATTCATACTCAGCTTTCTTATTTGGTTTTTGTGCAATTATGGCTTCTAATTCCTTTTTCTTTTGCAGCAGTTCCTTTTTACGCTTTAGCGGATCTACATAAGCCAAATACAAATGTGCAGTTGGATACGTCTGCAACAAAAGTCGGAAGTAATCTTCAGCGCGCAAATGTACCTTTTTTCGTTCTTCGGTCATATGCATGATCTGTGCAAATTCCGGCAGTCCTTTTATTCCAACTTCTTCTACAACCACATTTTTCTTTGTTGCCTTTTTAATGGATCGCTTTGTGGATTTTGGCAAGTGTTCATCTAGATCGCAGGGCTTTAATCCCATATGAAAACGAGGCTGTACAGTCTCTTCAATATACGTAGTAAATCCTTTATGTCTGGCATGAACGGCCTGAATATTATCTAAGATGGTCTTTGTATAATCAAACAATGGTGCATCTTTTTGAGATAACGTAAATTCACGAATGACGATACCTGGATCAAATTTAATAAAGATACAGTGTCTTTTCCTGGCTACTTTCTTGAGCGCCTGAAAATAAAACTTCACCATCTCAGCATCTTCAAAATCCAATATGGGACCTTTGGGAATATAAAACATGGTAAAGGAAAGTGGCAGTTGTTTGATCAAAACTAAACCGACAGCCTGCAGCTTTCCATCTTGATACACGCCGGTATGTAATGCCTCACAATTGGATTTTACCTTGGCCCAATCATAGCTTTGCAGCAAGTTACAGAATCGATGATTTTGGACAAAGCAATCAAATTCTTCTTTTGAAACCTCTGTATGGAACTGATAGTCTTTCATAAACAAATTCCTGTCTCTTTCTTATTTAAGTAACTTTAGAATATACTTTATATGTACATTTAACTATTGTATAAAGTCAATCTTCGCTGATTTCTTTCTGTTTTATAACTAGTTTTCCTATGTTTTTTCTATATATTATCATAAAAAGAAAGATCAGGAAAATCTCTGATCTTTAATACATCTGTGTTGCCTGAATGGCCTTCTTCCACTTTTCATAAAGCTTTTCTATGCTTTCATGATCTCTTTGTGGTAAGAATTTCTCCAGTTTTCCATCTTTAAAATCTTCTCTTTTATAGAAACCACAGGCAAGTCCCGCCAGTCTGGCAGCACCTAAAGCGGTTGTTTCCGTCATGGCACTTTTATAGACCGGTATTTCAAGAATATCACTCTGGAATTGGTTTAAGAAACGATTGGCACTGGCGCCTCCATCTACTTTTAAATGGGTGATCTTTTGATGCAGATCTTCTTCCATGACCAAAATCAAGTCTTTGCTTTGATAGGCCATGCTTTCCAGAGAAGCGCGTACTAAATGTCGAATGTCCGTTCCTCGGGTCAGGCCAAAAATGGCACCTCGGCACTCATCATTCCAATACGGAGCCCCTAATCCGGTAAAGGCCGGAACGATCATAACACCATTACAGGAATCCACGCTGGTCGCAATGTCTTCTGTTTCTTTGGCGGATTTAAAAAATTTCAATCCATCTCTTAACCACTGGATCAGAGAACCGGAAACAAAGATGCTTCCTTCCAGTGCATAACAGACTTCATCCTGAATTTTCCATGCGACCGTTGACAACAATCCTTTCTGTGAATGAATTGGTGTATCCCCGGTATTCATCAATAGGAAACCGCCGGTTCCATAGGTGTTTTTGACTTCACCTTTGTGAAAACAAGATTGTCCAAACAAAGCGCTTTGCTGATCACCAACCATGGCTCCGATCGGGCAGGAAGTATTGAAAAAATGAACCGGATCGATAGAACCGACGATACCGGAAGTATCGACAACTTTGGGAAGCATGTTTTGAGGAATATTAAACAATTCCAACAATTCTTTATCCCAATCCAATGTATGAATATTCAACAATAGTGTCCGGGAAGCGTTGGTCACATCGGTCACGTGTACCTTGCCATTGGTCATCTTCCAGACAAGCCAGGTATCGATAGTTCCAAACAAAAGATCTTCTGTATTTTGAATGTTCTTTTCTTCCAAGATCCAGCGAATCTTCGTAGCACTAAAATAAGGATCTAAAACCAGACCTGTTTTTTCTTTGATCAGCGGTTCTACTCCCATTTTTTTATAGCGCTCAACGATGCCAGCGGTCTGTCTGGATTGCCATACGATCGCATTATGGATCGGCATACCTGTTTTCTTGTTCCATACTACCGTTGTTTCTCTTTGATTGGTAATACCGATTGAAGCGACTTCATCAGGTTGTGCACCGGATTTTAAAAATAAACTCGATAAGCAGGATAGTGTAGAAAGCCAAATTTCATTGGCATCTTGTTCCACCCATCCCGGTTGAGGAAAGTTATTATGAATCTCTTCCTGCGAAACCGCCACGATATTTTGTTGTTGATCAAAAAGAATAGCACGTGTACTGGTCGTGCCTTGATCGATTGAAATAATATATTTTTTCATGTTACTCACCTGCACCCATCATAGCACAGAAAGCGCTTTCTTAACAGAGCAAAAGAAAAGTGCACCGTCGTGCACTAATTTCGTAATGTCGCATTACATTCCTTCTGTATCGCATCAATGATTCCATTAAACAAAGTATTGATCTCTTCTTCATTCAATGTTTTCTTATCGCTTTGGAAAAGAATGCGTAAGGCAATGCTCTTTTCATTGTCAGCTACATGTTCGCCCTGATAAACATCGAAGACTTCCACGCTTTTTACAATCATTTCTTTATCCAGCTTTCCATGCTTGTTGATCACATCAACTACCTGTGAAACCGGTATCGAGCGATCCATGACAAACGCTAGATCTCGCTGTACACTTGGATATTTTGATATCGGTACATACTTGATCTTTGCCTTCTTGCTGGCAAGAATCTTACCATAGTCAAATTCACAAAGAATTACATCCTTACAACCTGTTTCCTTGGCATATTGTGGATGAATCTGTCCTACGATACCGATCGTTTCCTGATCAATTCGAATACAGGCAGAACGATATGGATGGAAATGCTGAGTATCGAATTCATTGGCCACAAAGTGAATGCGTTTTTCATTGATTCCCACCTTTTCCAAGATAGCTTCCATCAATCCTTTGGCGGTATAGAAATCAGCCGGTAAGGAATAACCTGTCCACTTAGTCTGCTGCAGTTCTTCGCTCAACACAAAAGCTCCGTGTGTCTGCACACCTTCTTTGGCTGCTACATCGCTTAATTCAAAAACATTGATATTTGGAATATGGCGAGCCTGGTTATAGCTGACTACATCTAAAAGACTTGGTAAAATGCTGGTGCGGATATATCGTCTTTCCTCACTCATGGGACTGGCCAGTTCAATCGCTTCTCCGGCACTTAAGATCGCATTTTCCATCTTTTTAGTGGAGATTAACGTATAAGTCACACAATCCTGTAAGCCTTGCGCCGTAAAGTACTGGCGTAGTTCACGACGAAGACGCTGTGAAGGATTCAACTTTCCTTCTGTCATTTCCATCATCGGAAGCGTACTAGGCAGTCTGTCATACCCAATCAGACGAATCACTTCTTCACTTAAATCAGCCATTCCTTCAACATCGGTTCGGTAGCTTGGAATATCAACCGTAAAGTGATCCTGATGATCTATCGGATTCCACTGCAGACGTTTGAATACTTCTAAGATCTCTTCTTTGGTAAAATCCGTTCCCAAACGATCGTTGATGGCCATATATTGACAGGATAAAGTTTTTGGCTGGTATGGTGTCTGCCCATACTGTACAGTTTCCTCAATTTCTTTGGCATCCGCATATTCGACCAAAAGCTGAACAGCACGATCCACAGCTTTTTGAGCTGCCAGAGGTTCAATGCCCTTTTGATAACGAACGCTGGATTCTGTAGCCAAATTCAAACGACGGGCCGTATTTCGAATCGATACGTGATCAAAAATCGCACATTCGATGATCAAACCAGTTGTCGTATCCAAGATTTTGGAATCATCACCACCCATGATGCCGGCAATACCGATTGGTTTTCCATCATTGGTGATTACGATATCTTCCGGTTGTAGGGCATAAGTAACGCCATCCAACGCCGTATAATCTTCCTGTATGCCGCCAACAACTGTAATTTCCTGATTTTTGATCGCATCTTTATCATAAAAATGCATTGGTTGCCCTGTTTCCAACATGACAATATTGGAAATATCGACAACGTTGTTGATAGAATGCATGCCGGAAGCGCGTAAAAGCTCCTTCATCCATAACGGACTTTCTTTGATTGTGATATTGCCAATGACCTTTCCCAAAAATAAAGGACATTTTTTTGTTTTGGATGAAACGTGAAGCTTTGTCGATCCACCACATTCAGAAGCCTTTTGATAAGCCGGTAATTTTACTTCACGATGTAAGATGGCACCGGCTTCCACAGCCATGTTAAAGCTGGCCAGGCAATCGTTACGATTGGGCGTTAATCCGATTTCCAGGATTTCATCATCCCATCCCAAATACTGTAAAGGATCAGTATTGCCCACAGGTGCCTGGGCATCTAAAATTTCAATACCTGCTTTTTGTTCTTCGGTCAAAAGATGCGGATCCACACCCAGTTCCAGTAAGGAACAAATCATTCCGTTACTCTCCTGCCCACGAATCACACCTTTTTTGATTTCACCACCCGGCAACTTAGCACCCGGTAAAGCAACGATAACTTTTTGCCCGTCAGCTACATTAGGTGCTCCACAGACAATATTTAAAACTTCATTACCAACATTGACTTTTGTACAATGCAAGTGATCACTGTCCGGATGATCGGTACACTCCAACACTTCC
Organism: Faecalicoccus sp. LCP19S3_E2; assembly: GCF_052121255.1. Lineage (NCBI taxonomy): Bacteria > Bacillati > Bacillota > Erysipelotrichia > Erysipelotrichales > Erysipelotrichaceae > Faecalicoccus > Faecalicoccus sp. LCP19S3_E2. The sequence goes on from NZ_JBQKEP010000014.1 coordinate 7,707, forward strand.
CCAATCACCAAATTGGTTCCCTGTGATTGATGTTCCACCGCTTCCACTTCTAAACCTGCATCGGTGATCTTTTGAGCGATTTCTTCGATCGAAAGATCGGAAATATCCATATATTGTGAAAGCCATTTTCTAGAAATTCGCATTGTCTTTCCCTCTATTCAAAACGCTTAAATTCATCCATGAATCGCATATCGTTCGTATAAAAATGACGAATATCATCAATACCATATTTCAACATGGCAACACGTTCTATACCTACACCAAAGGCAAAACCGGAACATTTTTCCGGATCATAGCCGGCCATCTTCAAAACATTTGGATGCACTTCTCCGGCACCTAAGATTTCGATCCAGCCGGTTCCTTTACATGTCGGACAGCCCTTACCGTTACAAATATGGCAAGATACATCGACTTCTACGCTTGGTTCGGTAAATGGGAAGAAGCTGGGGCGGAAACGAATCTCGCGATCTTGTCCAAACAGCTTACGTGCCATAAATTCCAAGGTTCCTTTTAAATCGGACAATGTGACATGCTCACCGATAACCAGACCTTCCATCTGCATAAACTGATGAGAATGAGTCGCATCATCATCATCACGACGATAGACTTTTCCCGGACATACAACCTTAATTGGCAATGAAGGTGCACTTTCTTCCAACACCTTCATTTGGATAGCCGTTGTATGAGTACGAAGCAGCCAGTTTGGATCAATATACAAGGAATCCTGCATATCTCTTGCCGGATGATCCTTAGGAATATTTGCTCTTTCGAAGCAATATTCGTCACTGACGATATCATTCCCTTCGATCACTTGATAGCCTAAACCAATAAACAGATCTTCCAATTCCTGCGTAACCAGATTTAATGGATGTAAATTGGCAAGGTGCGGTTTTCTACCTGGTAAGGTAATATCAATTTTTTCATTTTCAATCTTTGCCAACATCTCTATTTGAGCCAGTTCCTGCCGTTTTTCTTCAATAGCCTGTGAAAGCTCTTGTTTGAGCTGATTCACTTTCTGACCAAAAATCGGCTTTTCTTCCGAAGATAAACTCTTCATATTCTTCATCAAGCCTTGAACCGGACCTTTTTTACCCAGATAATACACGCGCAATTCATTAAGCGCACTACCTTGTTGGCAATCCCGGATCTTTTCCAGTGCCTCTTTTTGAAGCTGTTCGATTTGTTCCATTGTCTTCATCCTCTCTTTATAAAACAAAAAAAGACGAGCACAGGAGCCAGTTACGGCGGTACCATCCTGTTTCGTCTTTACGCACTTATTTACCATGATAACCGTATGAAACGGAAGAGGTTTGCTCTTGCTCCCAGGCGAATTCATCCAACTTCTCTGTTCAGACCTTCCAGCCGATGAGTCTGATTCTCTATCCATTGAATTCTATGGACTACTACTCCTGTTCAACGCTTTAACACTTGTGATTATACAAAATCCCTTGATAACTTTCAACTAAAACTCGTCGGCATCCTGCGATGGAGCCATCGCATCGATCTTAGACTGAAAGTGTTTGGCCTTCTGGACAAAAGCCATTTTATTACCCAGACTGATGACTTTTTCAAAGTACATACTGGCCAGAGAATAATCTTGTTCGACAAAAGAAATCATGCCGATATAATAACACGCATCCACTTGTTGAAACGGCAGTCTTGCCTTCTGCAAAGCCTGCAGATAATACTTTTTACACGTATTAAACTGCCCATTCATCAAATCGACCTTATTTTGAATAGATGCCAGTTCTTCACTTTGTACCAGGACCCCCTGTACGCCATAGTTCATACGTACTTTACCGGCTTCTTCTTTACAGCGATCCAGTGCATCTTCATCTTTTAACATATAATTGATCGTTGCCATCAGGCTCCAATATTGTAACAAGCTTGCCTGATCTCTTCTCGAATAATCGATCAGTACGTCCATAGCCAGTTGCGGATCGTCCATATAAATCAAAGCCTGTGCCAACAGGATCCGGTTTTTCAGCTTTACTTTCCCATTACGATTTGTCGAATAATAAATGATGGCACTGGCACATGCCTCCGGATCACAATTCTGATACAGCAGCAACCGGATAGGCATTAAAGAATTGGCAAAATAGCGCATCAGATAATTAAAGGACATAAATAGGAAAACTAACAGTAAAAAAAGCACCACGAAGTTTTGTACAAAGAACAGTACGCATAATGCGGCAATCACACCTAATGTATAAACGACCGTAAATTTACGGACATTTTTCTTACACTCCAAGGCAACGTTTTTGACGTTTTCATCCAATGTGTGATGAATCTTATAGATTCGCACGATCTCATCATCATCGGAAAAATTGCGCTGTTGTCTTTGAAACGATAAAGAACTTCTTAAGCTGACCATGCCATAAATGCAGACGATAATAGCCGGTATCAATAATACGATTCCTGCCAAAAGCAAATATACCGAGGCCATCAGTAGAAGAACTATAAAGATCAATGGGGCATAGCTGCTTTTACTGGCAACATATTGTGCTAAAAAAACAATATTGACAAGGCCCGCAAACACAATGCCTGTCATACCCGCCTGTAAAGCTGGATTGACCATCAAATCTCGGACCACGGCAAACTCTGCAGAAGATAGACCCGCCTCACGAGCAATCTCCTGTAGATACACCTGCAAGGTATCTCCATATACAAAATATGTAATCAGACCAAAGAGCACTCCGATCCCAAACGATGCCAGAAGTGCTAACAAATGCGTCTTACAACGATATTTCCACATTACTTTTGCTTCCTTTCAATGATCCTGGCAGGCATTCCCACAGCCGTACAGCCATCCGGTACATCGATCAGCACCACGGCATTGGCACCGATCTTGCAGTGATTGCCTAAAACGATATTTCCCAGACATTTTGCGCCGGAGCCAACATACACTCCATCCTTTAAAGTTGGATGTCTTTTTTTATGTTGTTTTCCGGTTCCTCCCAAGGTGACGCCATGATAAAGATGACAATCATTTCCGACAATTGCCGTTTCCCCAATAACAACACCCATTCCATGGTCAATGATCAGCCCTCTTCCAATCGTTGCTCCCGGATGAATCTCGATCCCTGTCCATTTACGGGCAACATTGGAAACAAAACGAGCTAAAAAGGTGCGGTGATGATCCCACAGCCAACGGGCGATTCGATGCAATCCGATTGCCTTGATATGCGGATACAACCAGAAAACCTCCCATTTCGAATGGGCCGCCGGGTCTAGTTCCATCGTTCTTTTTATATTATAAGCAGCATCTTTAAAAAAAGATCTTCCTTCATACTCACTCATGAATGAATTTTATGTTATTTTATGCAAAATTGCAAGTTAGCGACATTCAAAAAGGGCAGCATCAAACCACCCTTTATGACTTCTCGTTATCTTTTTCTTCGCATCCATTGAAGAAATACGATCATACAGCCTAAAAAGCCGGACAGAAAAAACCATAACGCATACACAAAATGCATCGATTTACCGGTTGGAATAGAAGGCTGTTTCTCATTTTTTACTTTTATATGCAGACAAGATTTTTCCATTTTCTCCTGTTTACCATCGATCCAAACCTCGTGATTTCTGATTTCGATCTTTTGTACATTCTTTTCCAGCTGATATCCCTTTGGTGCTCTTGTTTCCTTTAGATACCATACACCTTCTGTAACTTCTTTAAACAAAGACATTCCTTTTTTCAGATCCGTTTGTCCTACCTGCACCTGCTTTGTACAGGATGAATCTTCATACAAGGTAAATTCAAAATCTTGATTTGTTATGGTTTTCTCACTTTTGGCATCGATCTTTTCCACTTCTATTTCATAGAAAGGCTCTATTTCAAAGCTTTGGTTTTCATCGTTTCCATCTTTATGTTCGGCCAACAAATGTCCTTTATCACAATATAGTTCTTCAAATACTACATACTTTCCTTTAGGCAGGCTTTGTTTCTCAATCCAGAAATAATTATCAACAGATTCCTTTTGATGATCCGGCACAAAACTGATTTCATGAATCAGCTCTTTTCCATTGATTGTAACCGGCTTTTGCGTAGCACTATCAATAATCGTACCTTTTAAGCGATATGTCTTTTGTGCGTCCAAATTCTCAAAAAAGACAGTGTCGCGAATCATAAAATCCTGATTTCCATTAAAAATCTTTGTCTGTTGCCCATTCGGTTGAACCGAAGTATCAATTGTGAGCTTTTTATTCTTCAATGTTTTAGAAACCTTATAAGATTTTGTCGTATCATCTTTTGCGGTAAACACAAAATCAATGGGCTTATCAGCCAGTTTATATCCTTCCTTTGTCTGTATTTCCTCTAACTGATATACCGTCTTGCCCAATCCGATCGGCAGATTTTCGATACGCAGCACCTGATCTTTTCCCAGTGCATAAATCCCCTCTTTGGTCGATCCCACTTTGATCTTATCATTGGCATGATATAACACACTGCCATCCGATGGATCCAGAATGTCCTCTTTTGCACGTAATACAAATAACACCTCTTGCGGACATGTTTCACCCGGCTGTGGCTCTTCAAACTCTTTTTGAAGTTCGATCGTAGCTGTCGGCTTTTCATTTTCAATGATGACTTCAACATAAGCATCTTCTTGTGAATCCTTTTCAGAAACAAAATCTTCTCCAATATCGACCCATACTGGCTTTGAAAGTAAAAGATAGCCTTTAGGAGAAACCTTTTCTTCAATACGATATCTTCCTGCCTTTAATTTTAAAGGCACTGTCATCCTTCCCTTTTCCTCTTTAGCCACAAAAACACCTTGTTCTTCCTTTGTCGAATTGGAAGCTGTCTCAAAAGTATCATACGTTTTCGAACCAATCTTCATGGTGACTTTTTGATCTTTTTGATCAAAGATCTGAAATCGTGCCCCGGAATATACGATTTCTTTTTTGGTATCCTTATCCTTTTTGACAAGTCGAAGATAATAATCGCTTGGTCGATTATTGATCGTATATTCCATCGGTTCCTTTTCATTTTCATCCACTGTAAAAGTGAATGGTTCTTTTAAGATATCCGTTTCCTTTGCCCCGGTCAACTGTTGAATCAGATACGTTCCATAAGCAAGCTCTCGACTGGTGGCATTTCCTTTTTCATCAGTATGCAACAGATCCCATTCGTGATTGGTAAATGTATCTTTATGTTTCAAAGCCTCCTGTATGCTTCCATATTGATCCACATACTTTTTAAGCACAACACCAAACTGTGCATTAGCCTCGGGTTTTACGATCTCCGTTGTACTCGCATCCGTGATAATCTTTTTTAATTGAAATCTTCCGGTCACAACAGCATCCGCAACCGAGAGTCGAACATCTTGTTGTGCCTTTACATCCGCCGTGATGATTTTAGTATTCAACTGATATCCCTTTGGTGCTTTGATTTCTTTGATCGAGTATGTTCGATCCGAAGGAAGCTGATCGAGTATATTACTTTGCAGATCATCCTGAATGGTCAGTGTACCTATCGGCTTTCCGGTTTTATCATCGATTACCGAATATTGAGCACCGACCAAAGTGGCTTCTCCCTGTGCGCGTGTACCGGTTTCCTGATCCCCTTTTGTGATCTGAATACTTCCCAATCGCACATGCGCATGCAAACGAAGCGTCTGCGAAGAACCACCGGTAATATATCCAACCTCCTGATAGCCATAAGGGTTCTTATAGGCAATACTGGTTCCCTGAGGGACATAGAAACAATGCATAGAAGCACTTCCCTGCAAACCATCTTCTTCATCCATCCACACACGAACCTGATTTCCATCTCGTTCCATTTTTAAAGAGCTTTGATCTAGAATGTAGTTTTCAAATACATGATTTTGATCCGTTAGAGTCTTGGCAAACTTTTTTCCATGTCCATATAAGGTGATATCCTGCCCCTGAAAGGAAACCGGTGTTTCCATGACATGTAAGCGCTGATTGATCAAATCAATCTTACTTTGGATTTCCGGGTGAATGTGCGTGATCAAACCCGGTTCAATTTCCTGCCAGATTCGAATCTGTGTGGCAAAATCCATCTCTAAGCTTGTATCGTTTCTATAACCATAACCCAGACTGGAAATCCATTCCAACTTCTTTGTCAAAGCAGCATTCCCAAAATAGCTGGCCAAATCCATGGCAGTATAGCCTCCATTTCCATTGGCAATCGATGCCAAAGGTTGAAGACAATACACTTTTTGTCCATTTATACTTAATTTTGAATAATAACTGGAACTATAGCCGGAAGCCGTCGGTCGTGTCGTACCGATAGCCCACTTATCATTAGGATCGACATGCACTCCTGTTGGCGCTTCTACATGAACGATTGCCGGACTTTGTGCCAATACAGATAAACTTTGTGTCATCAGCATACAAAAACTGAAAACCAACCAAATTGTTATTTTAATTTTCTTTCGTAACATTATCTCCTCCACATCCTTAAAATTGATTACCCTATTATTTATTACGAAAAAAAATCAAAAAACTATTAAAAAAAGTTCAGAAAATCTGAACTTTTTTTAATCTTCCTTAGTTTCTGTAGGCTTTTCTTCCTCTTTTGTCTCTTCTCTCGGTTCTTCTTTTGTTTCTTCCTTTACCTCTTTTTGTTCAGGAACAGAATCTGGTTGATCTTCGGCTACGATCTCAAATTCTTGTGTTAAAGAATCGACCATTCCCAAAATTACCGCTAATACATAAAGAACGATGGCAAACATAAAAGGAGCAAAGGCACTGTTGATCAAGTTATTAACGATTTGTGAAACCGGAGCTGAAGAGCCATATGCCGTATAATACTGTGTAACTGAATCATACGTATAGAATAATACATAACCTGTATAAACTAATGCAAGCAATGATAAACCATACAATACTTTTTGTAACATCTTTTTATTTTTCATTTTCATATCCTCGCTTGATATACAAAGGTTATTCTACCATAAATGCCTCTTGTCGTAAAAGTCATACCGATTTTGTTTGTCAAAGACATCATTCTTCGCTATAATAAGAAAGCAAATGAGGCCGTGGTGGAATCGGCAGACACGCTACTTTGAGGGGGTAGTGAGCTTAGCTCGTGTGCGTTCAAGTCGCATCGGCCTCACCAATGTTTTATATAAAGGCTTTTATAGCATAATGGCATATAAGTGGCGTAGTTTAGCCACTTTTTTTAATTATTTTAAAAACGGTTGTTAGCCTTTAGCAAACATTTATAATATATTGTATCTGTAAGGATGGAGGTGTAATCATATGACAGACAAAGAGAAAATTGGTAAAGTTTTAAGAGATATTAGAATAAGTCGTACTGGTTATACCATAGAAGAAGTTTCCTCCAAGTTCGGAAAATCCAGTCTGCTGCGCTATGGACGAGTAGAAGTCATTGATAACTCCATTCGCTTTATCTTTTAGCAGAGATAAAGCAGCCTGCTTATCTTTTGTAAGCATTACAAAATCACCTCCAAAAATAGAATACAGGGAGGTGACAAAATCGCGAAATATAGCGGTGACAAAATTGAGTGTGATTAACAAGTCTTTTAATATATTTGACACCATGTTTAAACATGCTATAATTCAAGTAGGCAAAATGGATAGTAAGCCTGTAACGAGAAAAAAACGCCCTTGGCAGAGGGTGCTTTTTTTATCTTGAATAAAAAGCCCTTGGAATGGCAGTTCCTTGGGCTTTTGGCTCATTGCACTACTTTTCTCTTCTGTCGAGCCGTTCACAGATGAGGTGGCAAATCACGCCTGCGATAACAGAAATTAAAATGGATAGTAATATCTCCTGCAACGAGTTCACCTCCCTTCTCGTTAGAGTGCAGGAGGGTGTAGCGCAACGAAAGCATTGTATCATAAGTAAAACAATCTATCTCATGATTTTAATATATTCTTTATCATTATTGCTTTAAAGCATTTACAAATATGAAACAAAGCTTGCCATTTCAATTATCTACGTCAATTTCGGCTAAAATGTATATGCCGATTTTATGCCATTTGATAATATAACCAAACTAAGCGTGGCATGATTTTTGGAACAAAGTATATGGAAAATACGATAAATACAGGTATATTCAAGTCGAAGCACCTCACCATCGCATACAGCCAGTCTTTTTAAACAAGACTGGTTTTTATTTTTCCAATAGACAAACACATTCTAAACCGTTGGTATGACAGAACATATCCACCGGCTGTACCACCTTACAGTGATATCCACTTTTTTCAAATAACTTTACATCTCTTACCAGTGTATTTGGATTACAGGAAATATAGACGACTCGTTTAGGATGCAGTCCGGTAATATGACAAATACCTGCTTCGCTTAATCCTTTTCTTGGTGGATCCACAAAGACAACATCTGTTTCTTCTTTATATTTTTGCACAAAGATGCTGGCATCTTCACATACAAAATCAATGTTGGATAATTGATTGAGTTGCGCATTCTTTTTTGCGTTTTCCACGGCTTCCGGTACAATTTCCACACCTGTTACTTTCTTGACATACGGCGCGATGACACAACCAATCGTACCTACGCCGGAATATAGATCGATCACACGATCTTCCTTGGACAAGTTTGCCAAATGAATAGCCTGCAAGTAAAGAACTTCCATCTGTTTCGAATTAACCTGAAAGAAAGATTTAAAATGTAATTGTATCTTTTGTGACATACATGTCTGGCGCATTGATTCTAAACCATAGAGCACACGATAAGAATCCCCCAGTATCACATTATCTTCACGATCATTTTTATTAAAAAGGATGGATACCACATTATTAAAGTTTTCTGTAATCTTCTTGACCAAAGCATCCACATGATTCTCTTTGCCGATAAAAACGATCTGCACTTGTCCTAGCGCATTGGATCGTATCAGTACGTGACGTAATGTCTTTGCATTTTCGACATTCATATTTGCCTTTATAAACTGATAAACCTCATTGATTTCTTTTGATTGAATCACACAAGAATCGCAATCCACAATAGAATTGGAATGAGGTCGATAAAACCCCATATAGACTGTATCATTGATGACTTGTATTGGAAACTGTGCTTTATTTCGATAATAAAAAGGATCTTGCATACCCAGTGTATCCTTGATCGTGCAATCCAGATGATTTCTTATAAAGAGCTGGCGCACATACTCTGTTTTTATATCCAGTTGTTTTGTATAGGCAAGATGTTGAAAACAACATCCGCCACATTGGCTGGCATTAGGGCACTTTGGCTCTACTCTATCTTTAGAAACAATCTGTAGTTCTTCGATCTTTCCAAACGCATATTTCTTTAAGACTTTTACGATTTTGATTCTTGCCTTTTCTTCTTTTAAAAGACCTGGCACAAAGAAAACCTGCCCATCAATACGTACTACACCATAGCCCTGGTTGGTCACATCCAGACACAAAACTTCATAAATTTCATTTTTTCTCATAGCGTTATTTTAACTTTTTTTAAGTCTATTGACAATCCTATCAAATGACATATAATTATATAGCAAACTATATTTTTATATAGCAAGCTATGTTTTAAGGAGGCGCTGGATGAACCGAAGAAAATATGGATACGGTTTCTATTTCAAGTGTATTCAATCATCAATTGAAAAACACATGAATGAAACATTAAAGGATTTTGATTTGACAATGTCACAAGAAAAGGTGCTTCGGTTTTTACGATGGACAAAGCTGGAAAAAGTATCCCAGAAAGATATCGAAGAGTTTTATCACATCTCCAATCCAACGGTAACAGGAATATTGAACCGCTTGGAACAAAAGGGATACATTCGCCGTGTGATCAGTGAAAGCGATAAACGCGTTCATTACATTGAGTCCACCGAAAAAGCCTTAGAGTTGGAAAAAGCTGTACAGCGAAGTGTCAAACTCATAGAAGCAAAACTCGTCGAAGGCTTACAGCCTGATGAGAAAGAGATGTTGTTTATCCTTTTAGAAAAAGTAACCAATAACGTAATTGAAAAGGAGGAAGAGTAAATATGTTAAAAACATTGATGGCTCAGATCAAAGAATACAAGATCAATACGATCAAGTCTCCGCTTTATGTCATCATTGAAGTTATCATGGAAGTCCTGATTCCCTTTTTGATGTCGATTCTGGTCGATCAAGGTATCGAACAAGGAAATATGGATATCGTATGGAAGATCGGCGGTACTATGGTTGTCTGTGCCTTTATCGGACTGTGGGCCGGTGCACAAAGTGGAAAACATGCCGCGATTGCCAGCAGTGGTTTTGCGAAAAATCTTCGTAAAGCGGAATATGAAAACATTCAAAAATTTGCCTTCAGCAACATCGACCAATATTCAACCGGAGGTCTTATTACTCGTATGATGACCGATGTCACCAACGTACAAATGGCCTTTCAGATGGTTATTCGTGTCTGTGTACGTGCTCCGTTTATGTTGGTAGCTGCCTTAGGTATGTGTTTCTTTATCAACTTTGAACTTTCTTTAGTATTTGTCGGTGTCATTATCTTTTTAGGGATTGCCTTATTTGCGGTCAGCTTTGTCGTTCACCCGGTCTTTGAAAAGATGTTTAGAAAATACGATGCCTTAAATGCTTCTGTACAGGAAAATATCAGTGGTATTCGTGTTGTCAAAGCGTATGTCCGCAGTAAATATGAAACTAAGAAATTCCATAAAGAAAGTGGCGATATTTACCACATTCAGATGAAAGCCGAAAAAATCCTGATTTGGAACATGCCTTTGATGCAGATGAGCATGTATGGCGCTATTTTGATGATTTCCTGGTTTGGTGCACATATGATCGTAGGGTCTTCACTAACGACCGGTGAATTGATGTCTTTGTTTACTTATACGGCCAACATCTTAATGTCTTTGATGATGTTTAGTATGGTCTTTGTCATGGTCGTCATGTCGATTGCCAGTGGTGAGCGTATTGCCCAGGTCATCAATCAAAAAAGTGATCTGGTTTCACCTGAAAATGGCATCAAAGAAATCAAAAACGGACAAATCGATTTTGAAGATGTTTACTTTGAATATACTAACATTCAAGATGAAGCCAATTATGTCTTAGACAATATCGATCTGCATATCCCAAGCGGTTCGACTTTAGGAATCTTAGGGGCTACCGGATCGGCCAAATCATCCTTGGTGCAGTTGATTCCAAGACTTTACGATGTAACCGGCGGAAGCGTAAAAGTAGCCGGTATCGATGTTCGTGATTACGATCTGGAAAGCCTGAGAAACAGTGTGGCCATGGTTCTTCAAAAGAACGTATTGTTCTCCGGAACCATTAAAGAAAACATGCGTTGGGGTGATCCAAACGCCACCGATGAAGAAATCGAAGAAGCTTGTAAATTGGCACAGGCAGATGAATTTATTCAGAAGATGCCGGATAAATACAATACGTACATCGAACAAGGTGGAACCAACGTTTCCGGTGGACAGCGTCAGCGTTTATGTATCGCTCGTGCGATCTTGAAAAAGCCAAAGATCTTGATTTTGGATGATTCGACCAGCGCTGTCGATACTAAAACCGATGCCTTGATTCGTCAGGCTTTCATGGAAAAAATTCCGGATACGACACGGATCATCATTTCACAGCGTGTCAGTTCCATTCAGGACTCGGATCAGATCCTTGTGTTGGATGAAGGACATATTTCCGGATTAGGAACACACGAAGAATTGTTGAAGACCAACAAGCTCTATCGTGAAACTTTCCAGGAACAACAGAAAGGAGGCAGTTTAAGTGAATAAGACAAAAAACAACGGACTTTCCCGCATCATCAAAGTCACGATTTCAAATTATAAACTGGCCTGCTTCTTTATCTTGATCTTTATTTTAATTAGCTGTTTTGCCAATGTATATGGATCCACTTTCCTAAAAGATTTGATTGACGTCTATATCGTACCGATGTTAAGTCAGGATACACCGGATTTTGGACCGTTAGTACAAGCATTATTGACATTGTTGTGCATTTATGTGGCCGGTATTCTTTGTACCTATTTATACAACCGTATTCTGTTGAATGTTGCCTTAGGTACCTTACGTGATACTCGTGACCACTTGTTTGAACATATGGAAACCTTGCCGATCGGTTATTTTGATACCTATGCGCATGGTGATATCATGTCGATCTATACCAACGATACCGATACCCTTCGTCAGTTGTTGACGATGGCAGTACCGCAGATGATCGTAAGTATCGTGACCATGATTTCAGTATTGATTTCCATGTTGATCTTAGACATCCCTTTGACAATCGTGGCGATCGTGATGGCGGTTATCATGATCATCGTATCTCGTTTTATCACTTCCCGCTCCGGCCGTTATTTCCGTGCCCAGCAGGATGATTTAGGTAAAGTCAACGGATTTATTGAAGAGATGGTTGAAGGAAGCAAGGTCATCAAAGTCTTCTGTCATGAAGAACAAAGCTTAAAAGACTTTAATGTGGTCAACGATCAGTTATTCAAGGCCAGTGCCAATGCGAATATGTATGCCAACATTTTGATGCCGATCATCGGAAACTTAGGCTATTTAAGTTATGTTTTGACTGCCATTATCGGATCGTTGCTGGCACTCAATGGAATCGGCGGTCTAACGTTAGGTACGATTGCGGCTTTCTTACAATTGAACCGTTCCTTCAATAACCCGATTGGTCAGATCTCGCAACAGATCAACTCCGTTGTCATGGCCGCTGCCGGTGCTTCTCGTATCTTTGAACTGATTGATACACCAAGCGAAGTCGATGATGGAAAAGTCACTTTGACCAATGTGGAAATTCATGAAGATGGCTCGCTTAGCGAAACGGATAAAAATACCGGACATTGGTGCTGGCGTCACCCAAGAGAAGATGGCAGTGTTGAACTGGTTCCATTAAAAGGGGATGTACGTTTCCACGATGTCATCTTTGGCTACAATGAAAAGAAAACGATTTTACACGACATTAATCTATTTGCCAAACCAGGTGAAAAAATTGCCTTTGTCGGTGCAACCGGTGCCGGTAAGACAACGATCACCAATTTGATCAACCGTTTCTATGACATTCAGAACGGATCGATCACTTACGATGGTATTGATATCAAGCTGATTAAAAAAGATGATTTAAGACGTTCCTTAGGTATCGTATTGCAGGATACAAACTTATTTACCGGAACGATCATGGATAACATTCGATATGGTAAACTGGATGCGAGTGATGATGAATGTATCAAAGCGGCTAAACTTGCCAATGCGCATGAATTCATCAAGCATTTAGATCATGGCTATCAAACGATGATCACAGGCTCCGGCACATCGCTTTCACAGGGACAGAAGCAGTTATTGTCCATTGCCCGTGCTGCCGTTGCCAATCCACCGGTATTGATTTTGGATGAAGCCACTTCATCCATCGATACACATACGGAACGTATCGTACAGGATGGTATGGATAAGCTGATGCAGGGACGAACAGTATTTGTCATTGCCCACCGTTTGAGTACGATTCAAAACAGTGATGCGATCATGGTATTGGAAAATGGTCGAATCATTGAGCGAGGAAGCCATGATGATTTGATCCAACAAAAAGGAACGTACTATCAGTTATATACCGGTGCCTTCGAATTAGAATAAAAAAAGATAGAACTTGCCAAGATTTAAAATCTTGAACAAGTTCTATTTTTTTTGTTTTATCTTTATGTCTGACAAAAGCCCTCCATCAAACAGAGGGCTTTCTATTATGCATTTTCATTAAAAACTTGTAAAGCCAGACATCCTAAACCGGTATGAATGCCTACGGCACTGACCAAATCAATGATCTTTACTTTAGCGCCATCAAATGACTTCTGTATTTTTTGTGCATAATCAACGGCCGCATCCAATACATTGACATGGGCTACGATAAAAGTAAAATCCGAAAGAACACCTTTTTCCTTTATAAATTCAATCACACGATCCTGGGCTTTTGACATCGTTCTGACTTTTGCCAAGACATCAACACGCCCCTTTGTCTTTTTATCTAAATACAAAACCGGCTTGATCTTTAACAAACCGCCTAAGACAGCGGCTGTCGGTGTCAATCTTCCACCACGTTTCATATGTTGAAGATCATCGCACAATAAAATGGTTTCACAGCTTTGGGCAATACGCTCCAGACGGGCAATAGTCTCTTCAATCGTATGACCGGATTCAATCATCTCCTTGGCAATCTCGATCATTCTACCCTGTACAACCGCCGTGACGTAACAATCTACGCCATAAAACTGTAAATCGGCTTCCTTGGCCATCATTTCCAAGGTATCATACGTGCTGGATAAACCTTTACAGATAGGTACACAGAATATGGCATCATAGCCTTCCTTTTTTAAATCTTCAAAAAGATCTTCCATCAAACCTGGTTTTGGCAGACTTGTCTTCATCAAAACTTGTTCATGTAGATTTTCAATAACCTTGGCATAGGGAATAGTGACATACTCATCATAGGAATTCCCGTTATATTCGATTTGTAAAGGAAGACAATAGATTCCCCGTTCTTTCCAATAGTCCGGATCATGTCCGGTACCGGTATCCGTTACAAATGCGATTTTCATTTAATCGGCCCCCTTCACCTTTTTACAATACTGAAAAGCAACCGAACCAAGTCCGGTATGAGCGGCAATGACACTGCAGATCGATTCTCTTTCGATCTTGACATCTTTTCCGATCAAAGCCTGTAATTCTTCCACGCATAGCTTTGCGTTTTCTTCCGATGCGGAATCCAGGACAAAATATACGCAATCTCCTGCCTCTTTGGCACCCTTGGCAGTCAGCTTAGCCGCCTTGGAAATAGCTTTGGCCATGGTACGAACCTTATCGCAGGTCCCTACTTTTCCTTCCGAGTTCTTGCTGACTTCAAGAATCGGTTTAATTTTCAACATGCCGGCCAATTTGGCAGCCATCGGTGTCAAACGTCCACCACGAGCTAAATGATTCAAGTCTTCCGGAATCAAAAAGCCCTGTGAATGCTCTACGACAGCCTGTATACGATGAATGATTTCATCTGGTACATAACCTTTATCATTTAACTTGGCAGCACTGATCGCCAAATATTTTTCCACGCTTAATGTCGTATAAATATCAAGTGTATGTACCTTGATTTCATGCCATTTGGCACTGGCCTGTATAGCCTGATTGGTCCCCGATAAACCGCTGGATAACGTGACTGCCACAACATCGGTCACGCCTTCTTTTTTATATTGATCAAAAAGCTCTTCGATCATGCCTAAAGGTGGCATGCTGGTTTGCGGTAAATAGCCTTTATCGATCAAATCATATAACTGTTCTGTCGTTAGATCGATACCGTCTAAATACGTCTTATTTTCTACAATGACCTGTAAAGGCAAATAATCTAAGTGGTACTGTGCTGCCTCTTCTTTGGTCAAGCCACAGCCACTGTCTGTCAATACTCTTACTTTCATTTTGATTCTCCATCCTTTGGCTATATGGTATCACGATATCTGGCTTTTCTCAATCGTGCTCCCCTTGGAATCCAAAATTCCCCCTGTCATTTTAACAGGGCCATGGTATAATTGTAGTAACAATACAGAGGTGTTTTTATGGCCGGTTTTATTACATTTGAGGATGTCAGAAAAACATATACAATGGGAGAAATCAAGATTCATGCGCTGGATGGCGTATCTTTTTCCATTGATCAAGGTGAGTTTGTCATTATCGCCGGTGCCAGTGGAGCCGGTAAGAGTACGATCTTAAATCTTTTAGGCGGCATGGATACTGTCACCGAAGGAAAGATCATCGTCGATCATCAAACGATCAGTGCCTATAACGAAAAAGAGCTGACACTGTATCGTCGCTATGATGTCGGTTTTGTCTTTCAGTTTTATAACCTGGTACAAAATCTAACTCTCAAAGAAAATGTAGAACTTGCCACACAAATTTGTAAAAATCCTTTAGATATAGAAGAAACCATACGATCTGTTGGATTGGAAGAAAGAATGGATAACTTTCCGAGTCAACTTTCCGGTGGTGAACAACAACGTGTTGCGATTGCCAGAGCACTAGCCAAAAATCCAAAGCTTTTACTTTGTGATGAACCAACAGGGGCTCTTGACTACAAAACAGGAAAACAAGTCTTAAAAGTCTTACAGGATACTTGTCGCAAACAAAAAAAGACGGTTGTTGTCATCACCCACAATCTTGCCTTAACGCCGATGGGCGATAAAGTCATCAAAGTAAAGAGCGGAAAGATCGACTCGATTGAAATCAATCCCTCTCCAATGGATATTGATCAGATTGAATACTGATGCCTGGAACGTTTTTAAAAAATATCTTCTGCGAGATCAAAAGCTCTTTTGGACGATTCTTTTCCATTCTTTCGATCGTTGCGATTGGAGTTGCCTTTTTTGCGGGCGTAAAAGCCTCCGCTCCCGACATGAAGTATTCTGCCGATCAATATTTTGACCAACAAAATTTACAGGACATTCAAATCTATTCGACCTTAGGGTTAACGAAAGAGGATATCGATGCGATTTCCAAAATAGAAGGTGTGGATCGCGTACAGGGCCTCTATACGATGGATGTGCTGACCAAAAAAGAAAATACACAATTGGTATTAAAGTTTTTCTCGCTTCCCGATCAGCAGGAAGTCAATACGATTCGTTTGGTGGATGGACGCATGCCGGAAAATGAAAATGAATGCTTGATTGAGGCTGCCAGTGCCACCAATACACTCTTTGGAAATTTAGAGATCGGTGAAAAGATCACATTGACCAGTGGCACTGATACGCCAATCAGTGATTCTCTGCAACAGGATACTTATACGATCGTCGGCACTTGTTATACACCAACGTATTTGAGTTATCAAAAAGGAAGCAGCTCGATCGGTTCCGGTACTTTAAACGGGTTTGTTTTCGTACCGGAAGAAAACATCAAATCCGAATACTATACAGAAGCCGATGTACTTGTCAAAGGTGCTAAAGTGTACAATTCCTACGATGAAGAATACTTTGATATCATCGATCCTGTGGTAAAAAGATTGGAAGACCTGGCCGATGGACAAATCAAGATTCGTTTAGAAGAAAGCCAGGCTGCTGTAGATGATGCCAAAGCAGAGTTTAACAGTGAAATTCAAAATGCACAGAATCAATTGGATGAAGCCAGTCAACAAATTGGAGATGGCAGTGCACAGATTCAACAGAGTGAACAAACATTGGCAGACTCCAAAGCACAGTTGGATGCCGGATGGAAGGAATACTATGCCGGTCAAAAGGCGTTAGAAAATCTGCCGACTTTAAATGCGGCGCTGGAACAGATCAATCAGGCCGAAGCCAATCTTCCGGCTGTACAGGAAGGACTTGCACAACTGCAAAGTGGTCTGGAACAAATACAGGCACAAAAAACACAGTTGCAGCCAACGTATGATCAAGCGCTTCAAATCAAACCGGAATTAGAAAAACAGCTGAAACAGCTGGAAGATCAAATTGCTTCTTTACCACCGGATTCTGAACTTTTAGATCCATTGAATCAAACTAAGGCCACCCTGGAAGAACAGCTGGCACAAATTGATCAAACAATCCAAGGCTATGAATATTTAGTAAATCAGGAACAATCCTTACAAACACAATATGCACAACTTCAAACGCAGGAAGCAAACATTCAACAAGCGATTCAACAAAAACCGGAACTGTTGGCAAATCGTGATGCCTTATTAGCTGCCCAAAGCCAGCTTGAGACAGCTTATAACCAGCTTGTACAAGCCCAACAACAATATGAAACTGGTTTAACACAACTGGAAAGTGCCAAACAAGATTTAGAAAGCGGACGCCAGGCGTTGACAGAGGGGCAGCAGGAGTTAGATTCTCAAAAACAGGAAGCACAAAAAGAAATCGATGAAGCCCAAAAACAAGTGGATGAATTGAACGGCGAATGGATGGTACTGGATCGTAGCTCCCATTACTCATACCGAGATTATGGCGCCTGTGCCGATCGAATGGATGGAATTGCTGCGGTATTCCCGGTCTTCTTCTTTATGGTGGCTGCCCTTGTTTGTATGACAACCATGACAAGAATGGTTGATGAACAAAGAAATGAAATCGGTACTTTAAAGGCTTTGGGATATTCTAAGATACAAATCGCCAGCAAATATTTAATCTATGCCCTGATTGCCAGCATTATAGGCTCCGCCATTGGATGTGCAGTGGGTATGATTGTCTTTCCAACTGTGATCTTTACCGCATGGAATATGTTATATAATTTAGAGACCATTCATTTCGCATCACAGCCAGGTTTGATTTTACTGGCCTCCGGTTCTGTAACCGGAATTACTTTACTGGCTACGATTTATTCGATTTATGCCGAACTCATGGAAGTTCCAAGCCAGCTAATGCGTCCAAAAGCATCCAAAGCCGGAAAGAAGATCTTATTAGAACGTATCAAACCTTTGTGGAATCGACTGACCTTTTTACATAAGGTCACCGCCCGAAATATCTTCCGCTACAAGAAACGTTTCTTTATGACCATCATCGGTATTGCCGGATGTTCGGCCTTGTTGGTAGCCGGATTTGGAATCAACGATAGTATTGGCGATATTGCCCAACAACAATATGGCAACATCTATCACTATAATGCCACGATCTCGGCCACTCAAGAAAGTAAGTTCTTAGCCGACCAGATTCAAGATTTAAAAGGTGTGGATGCTCTCTTTGAAGAACAACAATTCTCCGGTACAGTTAATATCGAAGGAGAGGATCAGACAGTCACTTCACACATCATTGAGGATTTAGATCATTTTGATGCGTTTACCACTTTAAAAACAATGAAGGATGATTCTTTATCTTTAAGCGATCAAGGTGTACTGATTTCTCAGAAGCTTGCCGATAAGTTAAATCTTGAAACAGGAGATGCTTTCCAAATCACCAGTGATGATAAAGATCTGGAAATCAAGGTCAGCGGCATCTTTGAAAACTATGTAGGTCATCATATCTATATGACAAAGGATTACTTCAACACACTCAGTCAAAGTATCGATGTGAATACGATCTACATGATCAAAACAAAGGATCAAAGTGAGAGCTTTGAAAAAGAATTAGGAAATCGATTAATGGAACTTAATGGCGTAGAAAGTGTTACTTTCTATTCATCCTTACAGAAAAACTTTACTGATATGATCAGCAGCATTTCCTTTATCGTTGTGGTATTGGTCATCAGTGCCGCCTTATTAGCCTTTGTGGTATTGTATAACTTAAGTAATGTCAATATCAGCGAAAGAGTCCGCGAAATCGCAACGATCAAAGTCTTAGGTTTCACAAAACGTGAAGTAAACCAGTATGTCAATCGAGAAGGGATCTTATTATCGATCATAGGTGCCCTATTAGGATTATTTATCGGTATCGGCCTTCATCATCTGATCATGAATTTAGCCGAAATGGATGATGTGATGTTTGGTCGAACGATCCTTCCACAATCTTATCTGATCAGTTTTGCGATGACCATGATCTTTACATTGATCATTAACTTCTTTATGTCCTTTAAATTAAAAAAGATTCAAATGGTTGAATCCTTAAAAGCAGTAGAGTAAGGCCCAAAGCCTTACTCTTTTCTATTCCAGTTCGATGACATTTTCACAGATGGACATGATATCCTTCTTGTGCGATACCACAACATAAGTTATTCCGTATTTTTTCGCATACTGATCCAATGCCAAAGCCAGGTTTGTTCCCGTATCTTCATCCAAAGCACTGGTTGGCTCATCCATCAATAAGATTGACGGTTTTCTTAGCAGCATACGCGCAATGGATATCCTCTGCGCCTGTCCACCACTGATCGAACCAGAATCAATGATCTCTTCTTTCTTTTCTGCAGCCAATTCTTCTAACTGACAAACCGATATGACTTCATGAATCTCTTCCAGGGAGTATTCATCTTCTAAGGTTATGTTGTTTATAAGTGTATCATGGAAAATCAATGGCTTTTGATCGACCGTCAAAATGTGTTGATAATAGCTTTCCTCTTTTATTTTCCCTATATCAATTCCATTGGCACAAATCGTCCCTTTTGAGCCATCCAGATAACGCATCATCAAAGAAAGTAAAGTCGATTTTCCACTGCCACTCTTTCCTTTGACTAAAAGGTGTTTACCTGGTTTGATTGTTAAATTGAAATTATGTAACACCTTCTTATCTTCATAAGAGAAAGAAACATCTCGCATTGTAAAGGATGTAATCGTATCGATTTCTTTGTTTGATGTTGACGGTTTTCTTAATAGAACAGTAATTCGTTTGGAAAGTTCAATGGCCGTTAATCGATTCATACGAACTTGGGCCACCTGTCGAATTGGCTCTTGAAGCTGTGAACTTAAGGCATACATACTTAATGCCTGTCCAATGCTCATCCATTGTAGAGATACAAAATAAAGACCTAAAACTAAACTTAAAAAAGGTAAAACCAAAGTCAAAATAATATAAATCGTCATATATTGTGACTGATATAAAGCCGCTTTCTCTTCTCTTTTTTGAAGCTTGTCTTTTAAGAATATGTTCAATCGATTCACAAACAAATTTTGTTTACATAAAGTCAAAATCACACGATGATTTTCTAGTCCCTCCATCAAAATATGACTTAATGTTTCCTTACATCGAAAGACTTTTTGATTCTCTTGGGAGATACATCGACTTAAAAGACCGGTGATCCCAAAACAAACCAGTACAAATACAATTAAAATCAATGCCAATACACCTTGTGTATAAAACATTAACCCTATACAAATAAGTAAGGTAAAGGATTGATAAATAAAGATGACCGGATTTACCGATACAATCTGCGCAAAAGAAACACAGTCATTTTGAAATAAAGAAAATATATTGGCTAAGGAATGTGTATTCCAATATGTAACCGGTTGTGTTAACACTTCGTTAAACATTTCTTTTAGAAACAAATTTTTTGCCCTGACAGGTATCTGATTAAAGAAATACTGGGATATAAAGCCGGTAACCGATAATACAATCAAAAAGATCATAAAGAGGAGTAATTGTTCTAGCGAGAAGTTACTTTCATGATTCTTTGATAAGGCATCTACAAAAGATTGAATCCATACGATCAGTGTATATAAAGAAACAGTGTAAAAGGCCAGAAAGAATGTTGTCAAAACTTGAAATGTTTTAATTTGTTTGATTTTAGCTTTTAATTGAGCATATACATTATTTTTATTTATAGTAAATATTGTTGCCATGAAATCTCTCCTTACAGCTTCACTGTATCAAAGCTTTCAAAAGAATAAAAAAAATTAGACATTTTCTTTTCAAAACGTCTAATTGTTTATGTATTGATTGAATAGTCTATTTTATTAAACTGATAATATCGACTTTTATTTCCGGTTTGTTGGGCAATCCAGAATAGTTCATCTTGTATGATCTTTTGTGCCAATTCAGGTGGATAAAAACATTGGATCACTTTTCGGCACTCAGTCCATAAATATTTTTCTAATTCCTGTAAAGAATCACCTTTATATTTCATTTCATAATATGTCAGTAAAACTTTCATGTCTTTTTCTGTTGTATCCGGTATAGGATGTTTATCCAGCACATAGGATGTAATGGTTTCCATATGATATAAAAAGAGTAAGACCGGTATGTGAAACTGAGGAATGTCTTTAAGTTGAATGAAATACGACCAGGCTTTCGTGTAGTTTTCTTGTTTGTAATAAAAGATACCTGTCACATATAACAATTCATAAGCATGAAAGGAATCCGCTGTCAATTGTTCATTCTTTTGAATCCATTCGCACTGTGTTACAAAATCTTCCGGTTGAATTGCCAGTAGTAAAAAGAGTTTGGCGATCCTAGCCAAATCATGATTCTTTCCCTTTGTGCTCTGCAGTAATTTTTCACATAATACCGATGCATCATAATATTGTTCATTTTTGATCAGTAAGAACAAATACTGACACTGATTGATTTCCGTTTTTAAGGAAAGATACGATACATCTTCTTTATACTGCATATAAGATTCATAGATTTTCCATAATACAAAATAAGAAACGATTTCTTTTAAGTCATCATGTAATAAAGGTAAAAGTTGTTTTGCATACGCTATGTCTTGTTTCTGCTCGATGCATTGAATGGCGCCGCTTAAAACGTATTGATAAACATCTGGGTTTATAATCTGCTCTTTTAATCCTTGGATTTCTTGATCAAACAGACTCCATTCTTGTTCACAAAAAGCATTCCATAAGCCATCCAAGGATATAGGATTCTGTGAATCATAGTCATAAAACAAACCAACTCTTTCCAATAATTGATCATAATATTCACTTTCAGATAAGGGTTCTTTTTGAAGTTTATAATATGTTTGTTTTGAACAAATGCCATCAATTATGGCATCAATGGTGAAATTATTTTGCTTTCGAGAAAATTCAATCACCTTTCCTACATACACTTTTTCTTGATTGGGAATATCGATTCTTCGCATACAAACCCTTTCTAACAGATTAAATGACTCATTTGTTAAACTGTTCATTTATTGTTTATATTATAGGCCGTGAAAATGAAAAAAGCTATGAACTTTCGTTTTTCTACTCATTCATAGCTAATTGTGATTACTTAGTTTTCTGTGATTTCGACGATACGCATCATGTTGGTAGCGCCGTGTCCTTCCGGATAACCGGCTACAACAATGATGAAATCACCATAATGACATCCTTTCATCAAGGCAATGTTTTTAGCCAAATCTACATCGTTTTCACGTGTATTCTGGATATCGCTGAAATATGGCTCTACACCAAAGATTGGAAGCATAGCTCTTTCCGTAACTTCATCGAAACATACACCGATGATTGGAGCTTGTGGTCTAAAGCGTGCTAAACGACGAGCTGTTAGACCACTCTGTGTAAAGGCAATGATGCATTTGATATCCAACGCAATGGATGTATCAGCAGCACTGACACCAATGGCATCGTTCAAAGAATTACGTGAAGTACGAATTCCTTGTTTTAAACGTTGCTGATAAGGAATCATAGGCTCGATCGCATCGGCGATACGGTGCATTGTCTGTACACATTCTACCGGATAATGACCGGCAGCACTTTCTCCTGACAACATGATACAGTCTGTACCATCCATGATCGCATTGGCAACATCACTGGCTTCTGCTCGTGTTGGACGTGGGTTTTCCTGCATACTTTCCAACATATGTGTAGCTGTGACAACTGGTTTACCTAATTCATTGGCAATTGAGATGATCTGTTTCTGATAAATCGGAACCATTTCCAGGCTGACATCAACACCTAAGTCACCACGGGCAACCATGACACCGTCACTGACTTCCAAAATATCACGCAGGTTATCAAAACCTTCCTGGTTTTCGATCTTAGGGAAAATCTGAATGTTGTCTTTTCTTTCAGAAATCAAGATCTTACGAATGGCCAATACATCATCTTTACGGCGTGTAAAGCTGGCTGCGATATAATCCACATCTTGTTTACATCCAAAACGAATATCAGCTTCATCCTTTTCCGAAATGAAAGGCATACTTAATACAACACCTGGCAAGTTACATCCTTTACGGCTCTTTAAGAAGTGAGGGTTTTCAATACGTCCCTGAATCTCATCTTCTGTTACTTCCAGAATCGTCACTTTTAATTTTCCATCATCCATTAAGATGCAGTCACCGGCTTTTACGTCGTGGAAGACTTCCGGACACCGCAGTGTAAACTGTTCATGTGTTCCTTCTACTTCCTTTTTAACGATTTTGACAACGTCACCTTCGTTAAACTGGCAGCCGCCATCTTTAAAATCACCTAAACGAATTTCCGGACCTTTTGTATCCAACAAGATACCAATAGGTTTGTTCAATTCTTTAGATACCTCACGAATCAATTTGATTCGATTGCCGTGTTCTTCATAACTTCCATGAGAGAAGTTCAAACGGGCAATGTTCATACCGGCCAAAACCAGTTTCTTCAAAGTTTCCTTATCTTCACTGGCCGGACCGATCGTACAAATAATTTTTGTCTTCTTGTCACTAATACACATAATTTTTTTCGATTCCTTCCTTTTTTCCTTCTAAACTAATCGTTCAAATAAGTTTTGTAATGGCTTACGAGATTCAGCAGGCATGCTCAGTGCCTTTTCGATCGGGTAAGATACGATCTTATTGTCGCGAATGCAGACACAATGTCCTCCAATGCCCTGCATTAAAAGATCTACTGCTTTTTCTCCCATTTGAGAAGCCAACATACGATCATATGGACATGGTGAACCACCACGCTGAATGTGGCCTAATACAGTTGCCCTTCCTGAAAAACCTGTATTCAATGTCACTTTCTTGGCAAACTGATCGACATCGGTGATCTTCTCGGAAATCACGACAATCGCATGTTTTTTCTTTCGTATAATATCCAAATCGCGTAAGCGATCCAAAACGTCATTTTCATCAAAACCGGTTTCACTGGTCACGATCATATCGGCTCCGGATGCGATTCCTGACCAAAGGGCCAGATCTCCACAACGGTTTCCCATAACTTCAACAATAGAACAGCGATGATGAGAATTTGATGTATCACGCAGTTTATCGATTGCATCGACAACGGTTTCCAATGCCGTATGGAATCCAATCGTGAAATCTGTACAGGTGATATCGTTATCGATCGTACCCGGCAAACCAATACAGTTGATTCCCATTTCTGTCAACGACAAGGCACCACGATACGAACCGTCCCCTCCGATAACAACAACGGCCTCAATGCCTCGTTTGGAAAGCTGATGAATGGCCTTGCGGCGAACTTCCTCATCTTTAAACTCCGGTAAACGGGCCGATCCAAGAATCGTTCCTCCGCGGTTGACAATCTCACGAATCGTTTCGCGAGTCATCGGTTCAATATAGCCCTCTACCATTCCTTTGTATCCATTATAGATACCGAATACTTCAAGGCCACTGTTCAAACCGACTTTTGTGACAGCTCGTATGGCTGCGTTCATCCCCGGCGAGTCTCCTCCTGAGGTTAAAATACCGATTCTTCTAACCATATGTATTCCTCCTAAGAACAATCTTTAACCATTCTATAGCACTTTAAATATAACACAATGCCCGTCGAAAAAGAAGAAAAAAAGCTGTTAAGTTTTTATGAAATTTGGATTGTAACAGAATTGAAAAATGTAACTGTTTTCAAAATGACCAACCACAAAAAAGACCGTTTTTTAACGGTCAAAATAACGTGATAAGAATTGTTTTGTACGCTGGTGCTGCGGTTTTTCAAAAATCTGCTGCGGTGCTCCTTCTTCGGCAATGACTCCTTTGTCCATAAAGATCACACGATCACTGACATCTTTGGCAAACTGCATCTCATGGGTCACAATAGCCATTGTCAAGCCTTCTTTGGCTAGTGTCTGCATAACTTCTAAAACATCGCCAACCATTTCCGGGTCTAACGCAGATGTTGGTTCATCAAACAATAAGACTTCCGGATCCATACATAAAGCACGGGCAATCGCCACACGTTGCTTTTGTCCACCGGATAAACGTGTCGAACTGGCATCGGCAAAATTCTGCATACCGACTTCTTCCAGGTGCTGCATGGCAATTTTTTGTGCTTCTTCTTTCGAACGCTTTAAGACTTTGATCTGGCCGATCATACAATTTTCTAAAACGGTCTTATTCGCAAATAAATTAAAGCTTTGAAAAACCATTCCCACTTTGGAACGATAGGTTGTCAAAGGAAGCCTGCCACTTAAAATATCTGTTCCTTTATATAAGATGTTTCCGCCATCCGGAATCTCCAACAAGTTGATACAGCGAAGAAGCGTACTTTTTCCCGAACCGGAGGATCCGATAATCGTAACCACTTCTCCTTTATTGATTTCAAAGTCGATATCGTTTAAAACTTGAAGATCCCCAAAATGTTTTTTCAAATGTTGTACCTGAATGACTGTTTCCATACAAACCTCCTATGCACAGTTTTCCTTGATTGTTACTGTCTTTGTCTTGTTGATTTTTCTTTCCACAACATTCAGGATCAATGTTGCGATCGTTGTTAAGGCAAGGTACATCACCATTTCCAAAAAGTAAACTTCGGCAAATTTCATGTTACTTCCGGCTACCGAAGAAGACTGGAAGTAAAGCTCTGTTACCTGGATCGCATTTAACATACAGCTGTCTTTGATGTTGACGATCAGCTGATTTCCAATCGTCGGGAAGGTGTTTTTAATGGCTTGCGGAAAAATAATGGAAACCATCGTTTGAAACGTTGTCATCCCCAGGGATTTTGCCGCTTCACTTTGTCCGGCATCGATCGACTGAATACCACCACGAATGATTTCTGCCATATAAGCACCGGTATTAACCGAGATGATGATCAAACCGGCCGAGAAACCTGTCCATCCTAAAATAGGACGAAGCAAGTAGAAAAAGAACAAGGCCTGTACCATCATCGGTGTGCCTCTAAAAAACCAGACATAGAATCCTACGATCCATTTCGCAAGCTTCTTTAAAATCTTAACAGGAAATGAATCCATGGGATCTTCCGGAATTGCACGCAAGGCTCCGGTTATCAATCCCAGGATCAGCCCGACAACCGTACCAACGATTGCGAATAAAAGAGTATTTTGGATACCGTAAGAAAACAAGCTCCAATTCTCTATAAATATTTCATATGCCCTTCCAAAATCGATACTCATGGATCATCAAACCTTCCTATTCTTCGGTTGGTGCGTTTTCAACCGCAGTTTTCATATATTCATTTCTTGTATCTTGACTGATGGAATCTAATGCGTCCTGTACACTCTTGAAGAAATCAGAATCGCGTGTTCCTTCTTTCAATCCAATTGATACGGTCGTATCTACATCAAATCCATGTCCTTCTGCAAACTGTACGATCGCAAGTCCTGGATTGGCGGCTACAACACCTTCGGCAACCGGCATTTCCGCTGTTATACCATCGGCTACTCCATTTTGTAGAGCGGCTACTAATTCTGGATACGTCGCAAGTGGTGTCTGATGATCAACACCTTCGATTTGATCGATAACGGTATCATAGTTGGTGTTTTTCTGTCCGATGACTTTATGACCGGAGAAATCCTGGATATCTGTATAGCCGGCCATTTCACTGTCCGCACGAACGATCATGACCATTCCTTCACTTTCGTAGTAAGGTGTCGTAAAGTCGATTCCTTCTTCACGCTCATCACTGGCTGTCATACCGGCAACGATCGCATCAATTTCTCCAGAATCCAAAGCAGGCTGAAGACCATCCCATGAAATTTTCTTCACTTCTAATTTTTGACCTAATTCATCGGCAATGGCTTGTGACATCATTACATCGTATCCATCACAATATCCTCCACCGCCGCTGATCTCAACGGCAGAGTCGGTTTGGGCATCGGATGTTTGCCAGTTAAATGGCTGATATCCACACTCCATTCCTACGGTAAACGTGTCATCATTGGCACTGTCTGTACCACTTGAACAACCGGCCAAAGCCAATGTTCCAACGGCTAATGCTGCAAGTAATTTTTTCATATCTCTTTTCCTCCTAATTTAGGTTGAAAATAGAAAAGACCATATGTGTTATCCATATGGCCTTGGTTCTTTCGCCTTTAAGATAACCCCTCTTCTTGCGAAGGAGTGCATTGAGTATTTCCCAAAGCCCCAAGAAATGACATTGCCATATCATTTCCTTCGGCGATGATTACCTTTCCTGTATTTCACAGCCCGCCGGCTCCCTACAGTACTCTGACGCATCGCTACCTCTATCTTCAACTAATTTACTTGTATGTGCTCATTATAGGCAGATTAGAAAAGGTTGTCAACCTATTTACTTCCTTTTCTGCACGAACGTCCTTTTAAGTCGTATAAACAATAGATTTCCTATCGTTTACCACTATAAAGAAATATGGAAGAACTGTCCAAAAATACTGTTGGTATCATAGACCATCGGAATATCTGGAAAAATAAAAACCATACGATAAATATAATAGACAATCATACAACCGGCCCACATCCATAGTAACCGCTCTTTCCACTTCCTCTTTTTTTTGATATGGCAATAGAAAATCAACAAGCCAAAGACCATTGTAGGAATTAACATCGCATGATAAAACAAGGAAGCCTGTAGATTTCCCTGAAGCAGATAATATAAACTGGTCGTCATATTACAACCGGGACATGGAATCCCAAAGATTTTTTGGATAGGACAATATACACCGATAAAAAGAAGAAACAGGAGCAATACGAAAACAGCCCCTGTCACCTTGATAATCTTTTTACTCATTTCCGTAACGACAAATATCGTTTAAAGTGCTTTGGCAAATGGCCATGGAAATAATACCTAAGCCTAAGAACGGAAGAACTAACATGATAATACTGTTATCGGAAACTCTATATCCATTATCAAATTCTAGCTCACTTAACACTTTTCCGGCTTTCCAGTAAAAGTAAATACCGTATAAACCGCATGTAATCAATGATAACAGTACGACAATTCCCGGCTCTCCAGGTCCAGATTTATTTTGTGCTCTACAACATTCATTGACATCTCTTGCCAAGGTATATAACCAATAGTAATAATAAATGCTGCATGTCACAATGCTTAAGACAATGGACAATCCAATGCTTCTTTCTGAAATATAGATCGGCTTTTTTGTAAAAGTTTGATGCGCACTCTCCTGTTTAGGTGCTTCCGGCATCACATAAGAAGCAAGTTCTGTATCTTTTAAACGCTTCCAGTCAGCCATCCCAGTTTTCCATACAAACGTATTTCCATAAATTTGATGGGCCTGAATCAAGCCTTTCATCTGTTCCACTGTATAAGGACCATTTTGTTTATTGTTGGCATCGACAAAATACCATTGATCTCCTTCCGGCTTTACATCTGGTGTCGGAAGATATTCTTTTAATTCCGTATCTTTTAACTTCTGCCAGTCAGCCATTCCGGCTTTCCATACCAAAGTTTCTTCTTTGATCTGCGCATCACGAATTCGTTCAATCATCTGCTCCAGTGTAAAAGGTCCAGCCGATTGACTTTCCCTGACATAATACCATTCTTCCGCTTGTGCTTTTTCTTCTTCCGATTCAACCGGTTCTTCCTGAGTGATCGTTTCTTCTTTCGTTTCCTCTACTTCTTCCACGACATCTTGCACCGGTTCTTCCGCTTCTGTTGTTTGATCTTCTTCGATAACTGCTTCTACAACTTCTACCTTTTCTTTTGCGGATGGTGTTTCTTCGACAACATCATCGGTCGGCACAGGCGCACCACATTCCGGACAAAACTTAGCATTTTCCGGAAGACTATTTCCACATTGTTTACATTCCATGTTCACATCTCCTTAAAGTTTATTTTGATTAAACAAATTATACCTTATTTTAACTAAATTACAATCTCGGCCTTGGTTTTGAACGAAGGCAGGCGCAGAAAGCAGATATGACCCAACAAAATCCTAAACTCATTAAAGTTCCGCACATATCCACTATAACATCGTCCATCGTACTGATCCTTCCGATGACCATACTTTGATGAAATTCATCAAATAGCGCATAGCCTAAACAAATCAATAAAGATAAGATGATCTTCCAAAGTCGGGTAATTCCGGCAATAGAAAAAGTTATATACAATAAAAGCGCAAGAAAGAAATACAAACTGAAATGCGCAATATTGCGAATGGTCTGATACCAGTTATCCCCATCCGGAGAAATCGCTTCAATCAAAGATTGAAGTCCATAGTGAAGCTTCTGTCCTATTTCTGTTGAATCCATGTATTCATGAACGTTTTCCTTGATGATTTCCTGTACATTGGCACTGCGTTGTCCGGAGGCGTATCCATCTTCACTTGACAACGTATAGATGATAAACATCAATCCCACACAACATAACGTAAACAGAAAAGAAAACAAATACCGTATTTTTCTATTTTTCATAGGTGACAGTATAAGCACGAACTGTAAGATGAATTTAAAATGAATATGTTAAATTATGGTGTAAAAAAAGCGGAATGCTCCGCCTTTCTAATATTCTATCTTTTTGATGCGTCCAAAACCGATGGTTCCCTTTCCTACATGCGATAAGATGACTGTTTTAAAAGAGTGCTGCTGTACCGGTTGACCGATAGCCTCCTCCAACATCTTTTTACAGTCTTCGCTTTTCTTTGGATCAAAAGCATCGATAACCATCCAGATATAATCCTCCGGATTCACATCCTTTGTCACGACTTCGATTCCTTTTTGATAAGCTTTCTTTAAGGTGCGAACCTTATCTTCTAAATCAATAGCACCATGACGAATATTCAATAAAGGAACGATCTTCAATAATCCTGCTATGGCGGCAGCAGCCGGTGAGATACGACCTCCTGCTTTTAATGTATCCAGCTTTTCCGGAATCAGCACAGCCAAAAGCTCACCTTCGTTTTCAATCTTTTCCTTGATCTGTGCACAGGTATATCCTTTTTCAATCATCTCTTTGACCATCTGCATCATGATCACCGTTGGATAACATACAAATTCACTTTGTACAACCGTTACTTTTCCTTCATAGTTTTTTGCCAGCGTGATTGCCGTTTTGTTGGTGCCGGATAACGCATTGGTTAAGGGAAGATAAAACACCTCATCGTGTGTTTTCAACAAATCATCCCACATTTTGATCATATCACCGACAATTGGCTGGGCCGTTTTTACACTTTTTTGTTCTTCCAACGCCTCCAACACTTCTTCATCGGTAATTGTTTCTGCTTCCATGTATTCCTTTCCATCTACGATAACAGGCATACGCAAAACATGAAGGTTTAGTTCTTTTGCCTTTTCTTTGGTAATATCCGCACTTGAATCGATCATTAATGCAACTTTCTTCATGGTCTAACCTCCTTGATGTCTGAAAAAATGTTTTTCGATATAGTTGGCTACGCCATCATGGTCATTGTCAAATTCTGTGATTTCATCCGCTATGGCCTTGGTATCATCGCTTCCGTTACACATACAGATGCCCCTGCCACTTACTTCCAACATCGTATTGTCGTTGGTCGTATCGCCAAAAGACCAAATGTTTTCCAATCCAAAATCATACAGATCAGCCAGCTTTTTAACGGTATAGCCTTTTGATATACGACGATCGGCAAATTCCAACAGCGTTGTCTGTGTCTTAAACGCCTTATAATAAGGATTGGGATGTTCATTAAAATACTTTTCGGCCTTCAGAGTATCTTCAGTACTCATACGAAACATAATCTTCGCATTATCATAAGCATATAACTCGGCATCACTTTCGATCACGTGGATCGGTTTTTGTGAGGTCACAGCTGAATGCTTCATCGCTTCATCGATCCTTTGTGCCACCAGCTTGCCATCCAAATAAATGAACGCATTGGCTTCAAAGGGATGCATAGCCTCCAGGATTTCCTGGATCCATTCTTTTTTTAACTTATAGTAATCGTATTGCTTCTGATAAATTTCATCCCACAGCTCACTGCCGTTCATACCAATTAAAAACTCAAAAGGAAAGGAAATTCCCCATCCTGTCGCATAGCGCTGCAGTTCATCGACCGGTCTTCCCGAAGCCAGGCCGAAATACACACCTTGCGCATGCAGCTTTTCAATCATATCTTTCGTACGAGGGGTTAATTCCCTCTTTGAATTGATCAGCGTACTGTCAATATCACACAAAACCAAACGTAGTCTATTTGTTTCCATGAAAGAAGTATATCACAACTGTAAATTGTTTTTCTATGGACTAATTGCGAAAAGTGTCTAATTCATTTCTTGTTTTTCTTTATCGTAAAAGAGCCGTAAAATCTTTTAATACTTCTGAAATATGAATTTGTTGCGGACAGACTTTTTCACAACTATGACATTGTATGCAGGCACCAGGCCCTTTATCTTTCAAGGTAGAAACAACCATAGGGGCAATAAATCCTCCCTGACTAAAGGCATGTTCATTGTATAAAGATAATAATTTTGGAATATCCAGTCCCTGTGGACAACGAGAAGTACAATAACGACAGGAAGTACAAGGAACGACGATCTTCTTTGTCATCTCTTCTACGATAGAAAACAGGACTTCTTTTTCCGAATCGTTTAAAGGTTTTTGTGTTGACCACGTTTCAACGTTTTCCTGCAGCTGTTGCATATTCGACATTCCGGAAAGAACCATCTTTACCTGTGGTATGCTCTGTAAGAATCGAAAAGCCCAGGCCGGTATGCTTTCCGTAGGACGAAGCGCATGTAAGCGACTTTCATATTCCGGCTTTAACTGGGCAAGCTTGCCACCACGCAAAGGCTCCATGACCCAAACATCAATACCGTATTGATCCAACAGTTCCACCTTTTTTCTGGCATGTTGAAATTTCCAATCCACATAATTGATCTGCAGCTGACAAAACTCCATATGTTTTCCGTAAGCCTTTAAAAATCTTTTTAATACCGGCATTTCTCCATGACAGGAAAAACCTAAATGACGGATTCTTCCCTGTTCCTTTTGTTTTAAAAGATAGTCTAAAATTTGATATTGCGGATCGAGATACGCATCGATATTTTTCTCACAGACATTATGAAATAAATAAAAATCAAAGTATTCTGTTTGACACTTTTGTAGTTGTTTAGTAAAGATTTCTTCAACATGTGGCATATTATCTAAATCATATCCGGGAAATTTGTCAGCCAGAAAATATTGCGAGCGATCAAATTTCTTTAAAGCATTGCCTAATACAATTTCACTTTGGCCTCCATGATAGCCCCATGCGGTATCAAAATAATTGATACCGTGTTTGATCGCATAGGCTACCATTTCATTGACTTTGTCTTGATCTGGTTGATTCTCTTTTCCCTCTAAAGTGGGTAATCGCATTGCACCTAAGCCTAAACCGGATAATTTCACTCCTTTAAAATCATGTGTAATCAAGATGATCCCCTCCTTTATTTATCTTCCGTTTTATTATAAAACCAATTGCAGTCGTCTACCAATACCTGTTTACTATAGCCGATAATGCATTTTGCATATACAATAGACACATGAATATATTTGTATGCATTCTCATCACTTTTGCGATAGTAGGTTTACTCGATAAACTTCAAAATGGAAAATGGGGATTGGCCGGATGTATCGACCAGGCTTTAAATACTATGGGCAATCTCTGCCTTTCCTTATTAGGATTTTATTGTCTGTTTGTCACTTTATCCGACCAGTTAGACCTTTCCTTTTTACGCTTACATCCTTCCAGCAGCGTGATCATAGGCTCTTTATTGGCACCCGATCTAGGCGGTCTGCCGCTGATTCAAAGCTATATTCATGATCCTGCCACCTTTTTTCTAACCGGTGTCTTTTTAACAAGCACGTTAGGATGTCTGATCAGCTTTCAATTTCCTATATTTCTAGGTCAATTAAAGCCAAAAGAACACCCTCTTTTTATGGAAGGTGTTACGTATGGCTTATTAGGACTCATTCCTATATTGCTGCTATTGTCCTTACAAATTGATCTTGTCCTCTTGATTCCACTATTTTGTATCTATGGACTCTTATTTTTAGGATTATGGAAGAATAAAAGCTTGCTGCTGAGGCTTCTTCAGTATTTTGCCAAGGGAATTGAAATCATCGGTCTTCTTTGTTTTGGAATCGTACTTCTCTCTTATTTCTTCCATCTACCTTTTGTATCTATGAATACTTTACTTGATGGATTATTGCTTGTCTTTCAAATCACAATGATTGTTGCCGGCTCGCATGTGTTGTGTCAACTCATTTTACATTATGCCAAAAAGCCACTACAGAGCTTTGCAAGGTTTTGCGGTATCGAAACAATGACCTTAATTGGATTGTTGCTTTCTTTAGGTAGTTCCATTGCGATCTTACCATTGTATCCGAAAATGAGTCCGGAAGGCAAAAGAATCAACGCTGCCTTTTGCGTTAGCGGTGCGTATGCCTTAGGAGGACAAATGGGTTTTATTGCGGCCATGACAGATACAAAGACAACCTTTTTCTTTATCGTATTTAAATTGACAGGTGGGCTTTTGGCCATCTATCTAACCAAAAGAAAAAGCCAGAAATAAATTCTGACTTACTCCTGCGTAAACATCGGTGTAGAAAGATAACGCTCTCCGGTATCCGGCATTAAGGCCACAATACGTTTTCCTTCATTTTCCGGGCGTTTTGCCAATTGAATGGCTGCATATACGCTGGCCCCGGAAGATATTCCCACCAATAGTCCTTCTTTTTGGGCAATGGCACGACCTGTGTTATAGGCATTTTCGTTAGTAACAGTAATGATCTCATCATAGATCTTTGTATTTAACGTGTCCGGTACAAAACCAGCTCCAATTCCCTGGATGCCATGTGGGCCGGCTTTCCCTTGTGATAATACCGGTGAGCCTTCCGGTTCTACCGCAACGATCTTTATATTCGAATTCTTTTCCTTCAAATATTTTCCGGTACCGTTGATTGTTCCACCGGTTCCAACACCGGCTACAAAGATATCGATCTTTCCATCCGTTTGTTCCCAAAGTTCCGGTCCGGTTGTTTCATAATGTGCCTGTGGGTTTTCCAAATTGGTAAACTGACTTGGAATCAAAGAATTCGGTGTACTTTCCTGTAGTTCTTTTGCCTTGGCAATGGCGCCCTTCATTCCCTGGGCACCTGGTGTTAAGACAATCTTGGCTCCATAAGCCTTTAAAAGATTTCTTCTTTCTACACTCATTGTCTCCGGCATGGTGAAGATAGCTTTATATCCCTTGGAGGCACAGACAGAAGCTAACCCGATTCCTGTATTTCCACTGGTTGGTTCAATGATCGTAGCTCCTTCTTTCAACAAGCCTTGTTCTTCGGCTTTTTCAATCATTCTTTTCGCAATACGATCTTTTACACTGCCAGCGGGATTAAAAAATTCCACTTTCGCCAACAACTGCGCCTTCAATCCTTGTTCCTTTTCCAGATTGGACAGTTCCACTACCGGTGTATTTCCGATGAGCTCTGTAACATTTTTGTAGATAGTCATATGTATGCCTCCTTTATCAATACCTATCTTTATAGTAGGGATTATAACAAACTTTTCAAAATTGTCAAAAGAACTGCCCTATGGCAGTTCTCGTTACTTCATGATTTCTTTGATCTTTTGGGCAATGCTTGAAGCATCCAAATGATAATGGGCTAATAAGTCTTTTGGTTTGCCGCTTCGTCCAAAACTGTCCTGCATCCCCATCATGTACTGACGACATGCCAGTCCATACGGTGCCAGGGTTTCCGCTACCGCTCCGCCCAGGCCG
>NZ_JBQKEP010000015.1:0-41643 GCF_052121255.1 Faecalicoccus sp. LCP19S3_E2
AATCAGAACTAGTATTCATCAACATATAAGTACCTCGTTTCTCTGTACTTATAAAATACTGTCTGATTCGACACTATTTATGTCATATCAACAAATTGAAGGTTAAGCGACGCAGTTAAGCATATCTTATCAAAATAGTAGTATTTGATTCAATTGTTTTCTTATAAAATACATCAATAAAATAGGATATGATATCGAATTTAATCTTCATAGACCCTCTTTGTTTCTATTTTTATGGATTGATCCTATTTTGATGCGCCATGTCAATATCAATACCACTTTAAGTCTTTACACACATCTGGAAGACGAAGAAAAAAAGGCCACTCTAGACTCCGTATTTAAGACAATCACCGCAAAAAAATGCTCGGGTGTCGAACGGGTGTCTAAAATAGCCCAAATAAAAACACTTTCCTAAATTCGCAACCACACGATGCTTTATATAAAGCAGATTTTAGTGAAAGTGTTTACTTGCAATGGCGCCTGAAACAAGACTCGAACTTGTGACCTGCCGGTTAACAGCCGGATGCTCTACCGACTGAGCTATTCAGGCAACTGCTTAATTATATTAGCATGACATCCCCCTATTTGCAATACTAAAATTTAAAAAATTACAAAAAAAGAATAGAGTTGTGATTTTGACTCTATTCTTTATTTTGTTTGCGCATACCAATTTTATAAAGAAGATTACAAACAGGAAGGGTAAAGTTACCGATATACTCAACAACACAGGCGTTAAAGCCTCGTTTAAAATCAAAGACACCGTAGCCATCTTCCCCTTTTTTAAAGAAACCGCTGATGCCTAACATATTGTAGTAACTGTATCCTTCATCAATGGCTTGCTGGATCATAGCCCATTGTATCGCATAAGCACCTCTAAAAGTTCTAAACTGGTAATCCATACCGCTATACAAATACACTACCTCACGTCCAAACTTCACAAACATTGATCCGGCTAAAGGAACTTCTTTATCATACTTTTCTCTGAGTGTAGTAATTTCTTCAGATTTCTTTTGCAGCGACTCATAATATTCCATCGCTACTTTTAAGCGATTTTGTTTTTTCTTGGAGTTTGGATTCTTTTCTAAGAATACATGTAATTCGCTGATTTCTTTTTCTAACGGCTCTTTTTCTGTTTCCAGACTTTGTTCATAGACATCTAAATCTAAATATGCATAGAGTGTTTGTATGTGTCCTTTATAACTTTCATGCATCGTCTTAAAAGTATCCATGGATACTGTCTCAAAATCATGGCGCTGTCCGGCTTCCTGCTCCATATAATTTAAGATCGACAATTCATCTTCTTTTAGAGCTCTAACCTTTACTCCATATTTTTGTGCAGTACGTATGTCATTTCTGGTTCTTGTACTAAAGTCGGCAAAAACTTCTTCCTTAGTCTTTCCTCTTAAATCAATCAATGAGATCCATCGGCATTGTTTGGAAACATCATAGCCTTGTTTTAAAGGATAATGATCAAAGCCGGCCTGCTTGATGTTCTCAATGATATGTTCATTGTTAAAACCATTTGGAACAAGATCACCATTTTTATCATGCTGGTACAAAGGAATCTTAGGATCTATCTCTAAATAGATCACTTTTTTCTTTTTCAACATTTTTTTGATTTCTGCCGTTACTTTTTTCAAAGCCTGTTGATCTTCATAGTCAATAAAGAAACCTCTTGGGATATAGGCATAATAGAAAAAACGCAAAAGGTGTACATAACCAATCATGAATACCGCAACGATCTGTTCATTTTCGACCGCCTTGTAATATTCAACGATCCATCCGTCGTGTAACATTTTATTGGCGGCATAGACAGACTGTAGAAAATCCGGATTGCAGTTTTGTTCTGTGTATATTTGATATTCTTCTTTTGTTAGAGAAATTAACTTCATTTTACCCTCCATTTTTTAGGTATACACTTTATTATAAATGATTTTTGTCTCAGAGTCTATTTAGAACATTAAATCAACAAACTAAGATCCATAAGAATAAAAGGATATGCATTAAGATTGACATCACTAAACCTGTCGTTTTACCATAGCATACGTGAAATGAGGTAAAATATATGCAATATAAAAAATTTGAAGAGCTTCCTGAATATTTATCAAAAAATGGTGTAGATTCTCCATTAAAATCGGATATGAGTGAAAGAGAGATTGCACAAGCTATTGAGAAAATGGATCTATCCGATGAAATGATCGATTTGACAGGAATGAAGCTGGATGATAAAAACGTAGGACACAATGTGATTTACCAGAATTTATCTTTTAATAAAGATTTTAACGTTCGTATCGTTTACGAAGCCAGCTATGAAGAATATGACCATGATTATGATACATGGCAATATATCTATACAACACCGCTTGGATGGTTAGAATAACTTGTAAAAAGCCGATAAAGTATTTTAAATACAATCGGCTTTTTATTTGATTTTTAATGGACCTCCGATGGCAGACCAGCCAAGAACACATATCCATGGAAATATGCATAATAAAAAATACAGTCCGTTTCCATGGGCTTCCAAGCCAATACGCACACCGGTATAAAGTGCCAATGAACTCATGCCAACCAACAATAAACGAATCTTAAATCGTAATCGTAACATCATATACCTCGTTTCTGACTTAGATTATCCTCTAAAAAGAAACATGATTTATGTCACAATAAAAAAAGACAGTCATCTAAACAACTGCCTTACTTTGTAATTTCCTGAATAGCGCGATCTCGCTGCACATCCGAAACTAATGTTTCTTCATTATATTTTAATAATGCCTTCTGCTTTAGTGCCTGCCAGGTATCCGGATCACAATCGCCGGTTGGAGAAAGTCCGTTATCGGATTGAAACTGTTTTAATGCTTCACTGGATGCCGGACTGAAATATTCATCGGTTCGATCAACGGAATATCCCAGATACTTT
Organism: Faecalicoccus sp. LCP19S3_E2; assembly: GCF_052121255.1. Lineage (NCBI taxonomy): Bacteria > Bacillati > Bacillota > Erysipelotrichia > Erysipelotrichales > Erysipelotrichaceae > Faecalicoccus > Faecalicoccus sp. LCP19S3_E2. The sequence goes on from NZ_JBQKEP010000015.1 coordinate 2,918, forward strand.
AAAAACTGCTGTAGAGCGCTCGCATTGGCATGCACTGTATCTTTTGTGATGGTTTCCTCTTCTAAAGATGTCGTATAGCTGATCTTTGATACATCCTCCGGTTGTACTTCTATATCCGGCGTAAAGCCTTTTTCATGAATCGAATCGCCGTTAGGTGTCAGCCACTTGGCAATCGTATATTTGATGCTGGTTCCATCACTAAACGGATCGGTCGTCTGCTCGGTTCCTTTTCCATAGGAAGTAGTTCCAATCGTTACAACCTTATCCGCTAAGTTATCCCGCAAAGCGCCAATCAAAGCTTCACTGGCACTGGCTGTTGTATCATTTTGAAGAATAACGATCTGATCCATTGGTACATAGCCATAGTCATCATTCGTACTTTGGCTTGTTGTCGTGCCATCCTTTTGTTCCTCCTGAAAAATCACACTACCACCAGGCAATAAGGAACTGGCAATATCTACCGCAGCGCTCAAATAGCCGCCTGTGTTCCCTCTTAAATCTAAAACAACCTTCTTGATTCCGGCTTTCTGTAATCTTGCCATAGCTTTGGAGAAGTCTTCTCCGCTATGCTCGGAAAAGCTTGTCAAGATGATCTCGCCATAGCCTTGGTCTTCATGAAGCATACAAACAACAGTCTGATCATATTCTGTTGGTGTGATCTTTACCGTATTGGATTGACCATCACGTAAATAGACAATCTCGATACTTTTTCCTTCCTTGCTCTGGATGCGCTTGAGAATCTTTTGAGAGTCACTTTCTGCGCAGGAAAGTCCATCTACATCCGTAATGATATCTCCTTTTTTCAAACCGGCCTGCTCTGCCGGAGAATTCAAAAATACGTCTCGAATCACAAATTGATCCTGATCGTTTAAAAAATAGGAAATACCTAATCCTACATTCGATCCTTCTAACGTATCAGAAAATGCTTTGGCGCTCTCTAAATCAAAGTATTGTGTATGCGGATCTTCTTCTAAGTCTGTCATACCTTCAATGGCTTTTTCCACGAGCTTTTGATCAAGATCTTCTACATCCTTTGAAAAATACCACTCGTTTGTCAACAAGGAATAAATCGCATCAAACTTTTCTTTTTCCGATGTATTTTCTTGTTTCGAGCTTCGATCAAAGATCAAAGGAACCGAAACACCCAAGCCAAAGAATAATAAACAAAGAACCACAATGACGATCGTCAGGGTGTATTCTTTTTTGGCTGCCTTTTTCATATCGTTCCCCCTTGTTTAACGTTTGGCTTTCAAGCTTTTACCAACTGCCAGCAAACTGGCAAGAATACCAATGACAAGCCCGCAGCCAAGCATCGCAAGTCCCAAAAGCCATCGTACCTGCGTTACGCTTACCAATGAGAAAACACTGGCAAACAATACGCCATCCATTTGTTCATATACGACCGGATATCCAAAAAAGATCAACAGAAACGGAATCAAAGCTCCAATCAGACCAATCAAAATTCCCTGGACTTCAAAGGGAATGCGAATAAAAGCATTGGTAGCACCGACTGTACGCATGATCTTGATTTCATCCTGTCGTGAATAAATTGTTGTACGTATCGTATTGTATATCAGATAAAGTGACAGAATCAACAATAAAACCGCCACACCATATCCAATTTTTCGAACCATATCCAATAAATCAACCAAACGCGTCACGCTGGAACCACCATAGGCAACCGAACTGACGCCATCGATTTTCTCAATACTGGCAGCTGTTTTTTCAATCGCAGAGCTGTCTTTTACCTCCACAAAAAAGGCATGGGATAAAGGATTCTCTTCCCCTCTATATAAGCTAAAGGCTTCTCCTTTTTCCTGAATCATCAGTTCCAGCTCCTCATCTTTACTGGAAAATCGGACGGAGGCCACATTGGATAGCTTTTGAATCTCTTTTTCAACGGCATCGATTTGATCGTCGTCACTTACTTCAGAATCTAAAACCACATGCACGCTCATGTCCTGTTCCACATTGGTGGCGAAGTGATCTACATGCAAACCGATCAATAAAAAACAACCGATCAATAATGTAGAAACTGCCATAGCGCTGATGGCAGACAAAGTTAAAAGAAGATGTTTTCGAATGCCGCGAAACGCATATTTCAGTTCATACCAAAACAGATTCAACAAGCGTTTCATAAGCTGATATATCCACCCTTCTTAGAATCCTTCACAACATAACCTTGATCCAGTGTCACTGTCCTTTTTTTAAACTTTTCAACCAGTACGATATCATGAGTAACCATCAAAACCGTCGTTCCCAATTGATTGATCTTTTCCAGCAGGGCAATGATCTCCAGTGATTTTTCCGGATCCAGATTCCCTGTTGGTTCATCGGCAATCAACAGTTTTGGGTTGTTCGCAATCGCTCTGCCGATCGTAACACGCTGCTGCTGCCCTCCGGAAAGCTCATTGGGATAGGCTCTGGCCTTGTTTTTAAGATCGACCAGCTCCAAAACCTCATCGACACGAGATCGAATTTCTTTTTTAGAAATACCCAATACCTCTAAGGCAAAGGCAATATTCTCCTGTACTGTCAAGGTAGGAAGAAGACGATAATCCTGAAATACACAGCCGATATTTCGACGATAATACGGAACCTTTCTGTGTTTTAAAGATCCCACATCGACTCCATCGACCAATACAAGACCAGAATCCGTCACCTCTTCACCATTCAAGATCTTAATGATCGTACTTTTTCCCGATCCGGTAGGACCGATGATATAGATGAATTCGCCATCTTCAATTGTCAAAGACACTCGATTTAACGCATGAACTCCATTGGGATATGATTTTGTGACATTTTTTAATTCAATCATAAACACGACTCCTTATCCAAAGAATTTCTCCGGTCTTTCCCTGCACGGCGTACTATATCCATTTTCACAGGCAGTCGCCGTCGAATTCCAACCGGTACCCCATGCGAAATCAGCGGATGAAGAGAAGCGAGATACCGCCTCTTCCAAACTCATATTTCCTAAATTATAGACTTCAATATGACAATGAGGGCCACTGGAGTTTCCTGAATTTCCCGTCAATGCGATAGCCTGGCCCTGACTGACGCTTTGTCCGGCACTAACCGCAAAGCCTTCGCGTGACAAATGTGCAAAGCTTACCGCATATGTTGTTCCATTAACCATACAGACCATCTCAACAGTATTTCCTCCACCATATGGATAACCTGTCCAGTTTCCCAGATAGCCTCCGTTGCTGGGAGCAGGATTGTTGGCATATAAAATAACTCCATCGGCCGGTGCTACGACCTGTGTTCCAATCGGTACCGCATAATCCATACCTAAATGCAATCCGCCTCCCGGATATGCCCATGTACCGGCCGACATACGACCACCGGTGATCGGTGAAACAAAGCCGGCTACATTGACCAACGTTCCCGAATAGCTTACGGAAATCATATTAGAGCGAATGGATTCAATATCGTTGAACGCCGCCCGCTTGGCCGCCTGCAACTGTGCCATTTGCTGCTCATACTGCTCAACAAGCTGATTATACGATTCTTCAAGCTCTTTAGCCTGCTGCTGTTGCGATTTTAACTGATCCTGCTGCGATTTGGTCTCTTCTTCTAAACGCACCTGTTCTGATTTTTGCAGGTCCAGCTGTTCCTTTAATTCATTCAGCTGTTCAATCTGATGTTGATCATCTTCCGTAATTCTTTCAATACCGGAAAGACGACGAAGCATATCATTTAAGTCCTGCGAACCCATCACCAGATCGATCAACATATTCGTACCCGTGCTGGACTGCTCATTTTGCATTCTGGATTTGATCTGTTCATCCCAGGCATCAATTTCTTCCTGCTTCTCCTGAATCTTTTGTTCCAGAGCCTTGATCTCTTCTTCAATCTTCTGAATGGCACTTTCCTTTTCCTGGATCTGTCCTTCCAGCTGTTCCTGCAGTTCCTTTTGCGTTTTGGCCAGCTGCTCCATCTTATCTGTATCTTCTTCTAAAGAAGCGATATCTTTACTATATTGTTTTATATCTTCCTGCAGCTGATCATAGCGCTGCTGCTGATAATCCTGAAAAGCCTGGCATGCTTTCACACCATCTGCAGATGATTGCGGCTGCGAACAACGTGCGACCCACGCATCGGTATTTGAATAATCCTCCGCATGAACCGGCATCGCAAAAGCCAATGCACAAGCACCTGCGGATAAAAGACTGATTAGATTTCTTTTTTTCATCGTGTCCACCTCAAATACTTTCGACTTGCCAAATAACTACCGATCATCCCTACAAATACACCGATGGCCAGTAGTATGGCACTGATAATTAAAGTAAACGGAAATGGTTTGATCAAAACAAACATATCCGACATAAACATTCCACCAAAGGACTGATATAACGCAGTATATCCAAATACACATAATAAACAAGGACCTAAAGCACCGATAAAACCGTTTAACATTCCCTGCAGCATAAAAGGAAATGTAATGTACCAGTTAGCCGCTCCCACCTGTCGCATGATGCGAATTTCATCTTTTCGCACCTGAATGGTCATCTTGATCGTATTGCGAATCAGGAAAATGGACAAAAAGATCAGTGCTACAATAAAGATCAATCCCCCATAACGAAGACTTGCGAATAAATGCACCATCGTATTAACGGCACCAGTTCCGTAAGTAGCTTCCACAACACCATCCATCTTACTGATTTTGCCGGTGATGGAATCGATTTGTGTATTATCGCTTAACTCGATGATAAATACATCATAGAGTGGATTTTTGTCGCCTGCATATTGTTCAAAGGTTTCGCCATAATCTTCGATCAGCTGATCCAGCTCTTCATCCTTATCGCTGAACCGAACGCTATCTACCCCTTTTATATCCTTCAGTTCAGCTTCCAAGGATTGAATATTCTCTTCACTCATTGTCGGATTGATAGAAACCTGAATGACCAGCTGTTCTTCTATATTTTTTGTAAAACCCGAAACATTCCATGCCAGTACGATCATCAGCATAGAGATCAACAACGCAATCCCAATCACCAAGATCGAAGAAAAGGTCAGCGCAAAATGACGCCGCATATCTTTATTAGCCTGACGGAACAATCGTGGTAAACATTTAAAGAATAAAAGCATCTATCCCACATCCAATCTTTGACATTATATCATACTTGAAAAAAAACCAAAAAAAGTCCATAATTTTACAAAATACGCTTTTGCCTCACATACTTTCACATGATAATCTATTATTTATTTGAAAACTTTCCCTTATAGTATAAGTGTGTTCAGGGAACACGTTAAAAACCCTTCATATCTCTCTCCTAAAAAACAATAAATATGAAACAAGGATAACATCTTAGTCAGAGATGTTATTTTTGTTTGTTTTGATTTTACCTTCGTCCATCATAGCACACTTAACACAGTTGTTCTATAGGCTATAAAATGAAATTACACCATGAAAACACGCTTAAAAATTTTTATAAATTTTTTGAAAAAATGTTTGACACATACAGTAGCAAATGCTATTATTATTGAGCAGTCAGCAAATGGGCCTGTAGCTCAGTTGGTTAGAGCGCACCCCTGATAAGGGTGAGGTCGCTGGTTCAAATCCATTCAGGCCCACCATTTTGTTTTCTGCAAAACCACTTTTGTGGGGTGTTAGCTCAGCTGGGAGAGCACCTGCTTTGCACGCAGGGGGTCAGGAGTTCGATCCTCCTACGCTCCACCATATGTCAATAAGTCCTTTAGATAAAGGACTTTTTTTATTTATAATGTTTTATCAAGTAATAATTCGTAAGACCTTATCCTTCTTTAGAAATCTTTTTCGTTAAGAAATTCAAATCATACCATCAAAAAAGGGAGAGCCAATTCTAGTTCTCCCTTTGATATCACCAGCTTTTTAATGCTGTGATCCATTCATAGATTTTTATCATTTCTATCTTATAAGATAAACTTCATCACCTTACAAGAACATAACAACCCCTGCAAAGAAGATTATATACAAGATGGTCGTCCATCTGGTAAAAAACATCTTTCCGTATCTGTACGTGCAATATTCCTGTTTAAACAATTCTGAAATTCGGTTTCCATATTTATATAATAGATAAACCATTCCGACAAAGCAGGCAAACATTCCCAATAAACATAAAATTGAAAGAATAGGAACACTCATCAGTAAGGCGACCAAATTATTTAAGATGTGCAAAAGAATAGGAATACGCATAGAATTCTCTTTTAAACTTACATACCCCAAAAAACATCCGATAAAAAATGAAGTAATGCCTTGTTGAAGGTTTAAGTGCATCATCGCAAACAACATGGAACTGACCAATATCGCAAACACTCTATGATATTGATCTAAAGTTCTCAGTATGATACCTCTAAATAAGATCTCTTCAAAAAAAGGCCCCAGAAGAACAATATAGAGAAGGATCAAACCATCAAAGAGTATGTTTCCGGTAAAAAAAGTCTGTATTCCACTGCCAACAGAGCCATGTATCATGCCTAGAATCGCATGAATCAAAGAATATGTGATTGAACAAAAGAAATTCAACCCCAATAGAAAAACCAGATATTTTCCCATTCCTTTTACTTTCTTTGACAATCCATCAAAAGAAGGACGCAACCACACTGCCCCTATCCCGGCCATGAAAGCTGTCAAGAACATCGGAATAAGATAAGCTAATAAAATCATGATTTGATACCTTCCGTAAAATGGAAGAGGCAAAAAACGCATCAGAAAGGAAAATACCGCTAAACAAATATAGGGTAAGATCCCATGCATCAACATCAAAGCGGAGATATTGCGAAATTCTTTTTTTGCCCTTGTAAAAAGTTCTATCTGCATAGGCTCATTCTAACAAAGTATGCCCATTTTGTCTAAAGACTTTTTGACCTCATCCAAAATATCTTGCGAACGAGCGGTAATGGTATGATAATGAATGCCTTGCGTTAAATTGTTCAAAGGCTGGCTTTTTCCCTGCTGAATCTGGTTTAGAAACTCTTTGACATCTCGGCGGCTGGAAAGAGAAAGTTTGGCTTCCAGTTTTCCGTATGTCGCATGTTCCACAAATACATCATGAACTGTCGCCCCACAATCTACGATCGTTTCAAGCTCCTGCTGCATCTGCTCCATCGAATGATTGACCTTGACTACCATCGAATATTCCTGATTGGGCAAGATATAGCCTCTGTTTGTGGAAATGATTGGCATGTTCAATGCCCTAAGTAAAGCGATATCCTGCACGATGACCTGTCTGGATACATGAAGACTTTTCGCAAGCTTGTCCCCGGATAAAGGCTGCGGGCTTTCCTTCAGCTTCTGTTCCAAAGCTTTTAATCGTTCTTCTTTTTTCATATTACACCGCTTTTAGATTCTTTAAAGAAAGATCAAGGATCTTAGAGGAATGTGTCAAAGCCCCACTGGAGATATAATCCACACCGGTAGATGCTAAAGCGGCGATGTTTTCTTTTGTGACATTTCCGCTGCATTCTGTTAAGGCCCTACCCTGAATATACTGTACAGCCTCTTTCATTTGATCAATGCTCATATTATCCAACATGATGATATCCGCACCAGCCTCTACGGCTTCTTTGACCATGTCCATATTTTCAACTTCAACTTCAATCTTTCGCACAAAGGAGGCATATTCTTTGGCCAGCTCTACCGCTTGACGAATTCCTCCGGCTGCAGCGATATGATTATCTTTTAAAAGAATTCCATCGCTCAAGTTATAACGATGATTATAACCTCCACCGACTTTTACCGCATATTTTTCAAATACACGCATATTCGGCGTTGTTTTTCTGGTATCCAACAAACGAATGCCCGTTCCTTTTAAAAGATCGGCCGTCTGTCTTGTATAGGTCGCAATGCCTGACATTCTCTGCAGATAATTTAATGCTGTTCTTTCTGACGTCAATAAAGAGCGAATATCCCCATAGATTTCCGCAACGACCTCTCCTTTGTGTACATGATCCCCATCATTGAAAAAGAAAGACACTTCTGTCTTAGAATCCACCAACTGAAAAACTCTTTCAAAAACCGGAAGTCCGGCAATGATGCCATCTTCCTTACAAATCAACTGTACACTTCCTGATTGATAGCCTTTCATGATCGCATTGGTGGTAATATCTTCACTTGTCACATCTTCACGCAATGCCTGTAAGATCAAAGTATCCACATTCATGGACATAGTAATGGAATTCATTTTTCTACCTTCTTTCTTCCTTTTTATGACCTCTCGTACCATCGATGCATATTTTGTAACATCCAGATCTTTCATGGTCGTTTGAATCAGCTTCTCAAAATTTAAACATATTTTCGCTGTTTTGATGCTTAGATCCTTCATAGCTCTTCGGGCAAAGACCAAAGACTCCAGTAAGGAATTGCTGGCTAAACGATTTTCCCCGTGCACACCATTACATGCGGTTTCGCCGATCGCATACAATTGATCCATCGTCGTTCTGGAATACGCATCGACATGAATACCGCCCATAAAATAATGCTGTCCCGGCACAACGGGAATCCATTCTTTTGTGCAGTCAAAGCCTTCCTGCAGGCAATGTTGATAGATATGCGGAAAGTGAGAAAGGATTTGTTCTTTACCCAACACGGTCATATCCAACCATACAAAGGGCGTATCATCTTTTTTCATCTGCTGATAGATTTTCTGTGTTAAAAGATCCCTTGGCAAAACCTCGTCGGCAAACCGTTTGCCGTATTTATCATAGAGCTTTGCCCCTTCCCCGCGCACACTTTCACTGATCAAGAAACGTCTTCCTTTTTTCTTGGAATACAGCGTTGTCGGATGGATCTGAATATAATCCGGATTCTCCAGTGCGATATGATGACGAAGGCTAATGGCTAACGAATCTCCGGTCAAATGCGGATAATTTGTTGAATTGTTAAAGAGTCCGCCGATTCCTCCGGTTGCCAAAAGGGTAAAATTACTTTGTATCGCAAACAACTCTTCTTCTTTCTTCGCAACTATGCCATAACAAGTATTGTCTTCTTCCAAGATATCCAACATCGTAGTATTTTCCATAAACGTCAGATTTTTACGTTTCTTTGCTTCCTCTAATAAATGAGAAGTGATCTCTTTACCTGTAATATCTTCATGAAACAAGATGCGAGGATGTGAATGACAGCCTTCTTTGGTATAGACAAAATTTCCCTGCGCATCTTTTGTGAATCGAACACCATAGCTTTCCAGCTCGGCAATGACATCCGGCGAGGATTGAATCATGATATCCACAGACTGTCTGCGGTTCTTATAATGACCGGCTCTGATCGTATCCTTAAAAAAACTTTCATAATCCGATGGATCCTTCAGTACACATATACCACCCTGTGCCAAAAACGAATCACTTTCTTCCAAAGTCGTCTTACAGATCAAAAGCACTTTTTTATACTTGGGCGCATGTAAAGCCGCAAAGAGTCCACTGCATCCTGTTCCTACGATCAAAATATCGGTTTGAATCACATTCATGCCTTGGCCATCTCCAACATCGCATCCATGGACTTTTTAGCTTTAACCATAACTTCTTCATCTAACACGATTTCATTTTTTTCATTCGATAAGACATCATACACTTTATCCAGAGTCACTTTTTTCATATTGACACAGACAAGCTTATCGCTCATAATATGAAATTTTTTGTTCGGATTTTGTCTTTTCAGTTCGTAGAGCACACCCATCTCGGTACCGATGATAAATTCGGTATGCTCACTCTTAGTCGCATACTGTAAAATCCCTGCCGTGCTGCCGGCATAATCGGCCAGCTCAACCACTTCCTTTTTACATTCGGGATGCACTAAGACCAATGCCTTTGGATACTTTTCTTTTGCTTGTAAAACATCCTCTTTAGACATGCGATGATGTGTAATACAATAACCATCATTTAAGATCACATTCTTTTCCGGAACCTGTTCCTTTACAAAAGAGGCCAAATGCTGATCCGGGATAAAATAAATATTCTTTTGTGGTAAGTTCCTGACGATCTTTACCGCATTGGAACTGGTCACACAGACATCACTCAATGTTTTTAGTTCAGCCGTTGAATTGACGTAACAGACGACCGCAAGATCATCAACTTCTTTTCGCATCTTACGAATATTGGAAACAACCGCCATATGTGCCATAGGACAATCGGCATTCATATCCGGCATCAGTACCTTTTTATCTGGATTTAAGATCTTGGCACTCTCTCCCATAAAGCGAACACCGGCAAAAACGATAATTTGTGCATCGGTTTCCTTTGCCTTTTTTGCCAGTGCAAATGAATCACCGACAAAATCCGCAACATCCTGCACATCTCCTTCAACATAATAATGAGCTAAAATAATCGCATTCTTCTCTTGTTTTAGCTTTTGTATATCTTCCTTCATTGACATGTTGGTATCCTCCTAAAGATTGTCTAGGACATTATACAATGTGTAAAGTCAACTGACAAGACAGTAAATTTAAAAGAATACTTTGATTCGAATCAAAGAAAACATGATACACTTAATCATAAAGGGGGAGATGAAAATGAAATATGATTTTACAACGATCCTTGATCGAGAAGGACACGATGCCTTGGCCGTTGACAGCTTGCCTATCTCGGATGCGACAGTCAAAGAGGGCTTTTCAAAGATTCCGATGTGGGTAGCCGACATGAACTTTCCGGTACTTCCTGCCATTCAAGAATCCATTTTTTCACGTTTAAATGAACCTCACTTTGGTTATTTTACGATTCCGGATGCTTATTATGATGCCATTATCTCCTGGCAGAAATCACAAAATAACCTGCTTGTAAAGAAAGAACATATTGGCTATGAAAATGGTGTATTAGGCGGCCTCAGCAGTGTTGTTCAAGCTTATACCGCTAAAAAAGAACCCGTTTTGGTTCATGCGCCCACCTATATTGGTTTCACCAAGACTTTAAAGAATTTAGATCGAACGATCATTCACTCCGATTTGATTCAGGATGAAAATGGAATTTGGCGTATGGATTATGAAGATATGGATCGTAAGATCAAAGCCCATCAAATTAAAGTTTGTATCTTTTGTTCACCACACAATCCAACCGGTCGTGTTTGGGAAAAAGAAGAAATTGAAAAGGCCATGGAGGTTTATCGAAACAATCAGTGTATTGTCATCAGTGATGAAATATGGAGCGATTTGATTTTGCCGGGTCATCAACATATCCCAACACAATCGATTTCAAGAGATGCACGAGGAAGAACGGTTGCCTTATACGCACCATCTAAAACCTTTAACTTGGCCGGCCTTGTAGGCTCCTACCATATTATTTATAATCCTATCATCAAAGAAGAAGTTTTACGTGTAGAAAACGCATCTCATTATAATTCACCAAACATTTTTTCCATTTATGCATTGTTAGGTGCTTATAGCCAAGAAGGAAAAGAATGGGTAAAAGAGCTTTGCGAAACGATCCAAAACAATATTGACTATGCACTCGATTATATCCAATCCCACTTTAAAGGAATTAAAGTGGCCAGGCCACAAGGAACCTATATGTTGTATCTGGATTGCACAGAGTATTTAGAGGAACAGGAAATCAGTCTTGATGAGCTGCTCAGAAAAGGAATAGAAGTCGGTGTGTTATGGCAGGATGGAAGACCTTTCCAGAAAGAAAATACGATTCGTATGAATCTGGCATTACCGCTTTCTAAAGTCAAAGAAGCCATGCAGCGATTATCGGATTTCGTGTTCTCAGAAGAAAATTCTCTATAAGTAAAAGAAGAGTATTTGTACAAGTTTTCATACAAATACTCTTTTCTCATTGTGCAATTATAGACAGAACACAAGTCCTGTTTCGCTCTCTGTTAGTGTCCCAATCCACAAAATATATATCTCCAAATTCACCGGTCAACATTTTACCATCTTCAATCGTTACCATAATACTAGAGCCTAATAAGGTAGCCTTTAAATGTGCATCAGCATTTAGTAAAATGGCTGGATTGGCTCGATATTCCTCATGTTGCTCATAAGAAAGTTTTCTGTGCTTTGGACCTGGATATTTATAATCTGCATCGTACAAAAGCTGTTTGGGAAAAATTTTATTTAACCCTCTAATTAAATCATGTTGTAAAAAATCATATCCTAAGCCATCCAAATCATGTACCATTTCCTCATAAAATACAGAACATGTCGTATGTAGAGATTGTACAAGAAGCATGCCGTCTTTTACACCTGCTTCTTTAATAAAGCTTTCTATCTGTTCTGTCAAATTCACGAAAGTAACTCGATTCCATTCTGTCTTTAAAGAAACCTTTTTTATAAACATATTAAATTCCTCTATTCTAATCCTACGGTGGCTAAACAATCCATCAACTCTTTTAAACGAGCAAAAGGATTCACTGCTTTTATGATTCCAGAAGTTAAGCCTACTCCATCTGCACCATTGACAATTGCTTTTAAGATATCTTTTTTATCTGTCATACCTGCACCCTGAATAATTCTTGTGTGCGGACTATGTTTGGAGATAATACGTTTAGTTTCTGCCATATATGTCGCAGATGCAGATACTTGCTGCCCTATACGATCCTCTGTTTCACAAATCATGATATCCGGACGTAAAGTGGATATCATCTCTACTTCTTCCGGATCCCCAGCACATATCATTGTTTTTAAATGCAGGCGACGGGTAATCTTTACCGCTTTAACCAATTCAGAAGTTGTCATAGGCTTATCCGCATGGTTTAAAACCACAGCTCTACATCCTACTTCGACAAGTGATTCTGGAAGAATCTTTCCCATGCTTTGTCCTGGCTGAATGGGATCCATTGCTTGTGCAGTAATGATCAAATGTTTTGTATTTTGCACAAGCTGTTGTATATGGACATAAGGCACTGTAAAGAAAACATCTAAATTTTTCCCTTCGGCTAATTTATCTGCATACAAAGCTAGTTCCAATAATTCTTCCCCATATAAATAAGATTTTGGATTAATACTAAAGATTCTTCGCATAATACCTCCAAAAAAGGAGATCTTACAATCCCCTTATTCATCAATTTCAATGGAAAAAACATGTGTGTTCGATTTTCGTGGATGTAAAACCGCTATTTCTTCATGTTCATCCCAATCTTTTTGAAATCCTTTAAATTCAGTATGTCCGATCCATGGCTCTATACAGATAAATCGAAGATCTTTATCAGGAATATAGGGGGACCAAACAGCTACATTATCAAATCCAGAAAAGTTTACGTTTATAAAATGATCATTTTTAATGCTTTTAATCATCAAACTATCTGATGATGGATGAACAAACGCAAGCGCTTCTTTCAGAAAGAGGTTCTTGCGGACAAAGAAACGATTCTCATGTGCAAAGAACTGTTCTTTCTTATTTAAAAGCTGTCCAGTTTCGCAAACTTCATATATATCCATGTTTTCTTTCTTTTCAAATTCCACATAATAATCGTCACAAGATTCATGATCATATAATGGAACATTGAAACCTGGATGTCCTGCATAAAAATAATGCAAGTCTCCATCACCGGTATTCGTTATTTTTGCGCGTACAATCAATTTATTTTTTTCAACCTGATAGCGCAAAAGCACTTGGCAGGGAAATGGAAACCGTTTTAAATCTTCCTCGTCCGGTTCATAAATAAACTCAACAAAATCACTTCCCTGATCTTTTACATCAATCATTTTATATCGAATCAATCCATTCGACTTTAATTCATATTCCTTTCCGCGATAACGATACTTACCTTCTGTCAACTTTCCAATGACTGGAAAAACAACGGGAGCAGAGCTTTTCCAGTAACTTGGATCTTTTTGCCACAAATATTCCAGCTTATGTTGCTTATGATAAATGGAGGATAATTGTGCACCCATTGGATCAATCTGTATTCTTAAAACATCAGATTCAATCGTAATCATATTTCTGCTCCCTTTTTATTAATCTAATGTTACAATTTCACCAGTTTCAGCTGATTGATGTACAGCAGCTGCGATTCTAGAAGCTTGTAATCCATCATAGGCACTGGTTCTAAACTCATTACCATCTACTATATCCTGTACAAACTCCTGCATAGGCTCCAATCCAAATCCGCTTGCGGAATTTTCACCAAAGTTCATAAAGATATAATTTGGCAGGCTTTCCTTCACATCTGTATATTGTTTTACACCTCGATAAGATTCATTCTTGAAATATTTCTTTTCCGTTAAAACAATCAGCTGTCCGTCATTTGATTTAGGGAAGGTATTTGGCAAGATCCATCCAGTTTCAACAACCCAGTGACTTCCATCTTCCATAGTCAATGTAGCCTGAATGCTATCCCATGTTTCATAGCCTTTTTCTTTTAAAACCGTCTTATTGCCTACTGCATAAACTGTTTTTACTTCACTGCCGGTAATGTAACGAATCAAATCGTAGCAATGAACACCTAAGAACCACACCGGTGATGATTTATTTGTCCATGTAAACCATTTTTCCGGTACATCGATGATATCATCCAAAGACATGTATCCACGAATGATTCGGTCACCATCTTTTTTAATTTCATCACGAATACAATTATAGGCAGGATCCCATCTCTTATGGAAATCAACAGAAATTTTGACATTATTTTCCTTTGCCAGATGAACAATTTCTTCACATTCTTCAACAGAAGTTGCCAGCGGCTTTTCCACTAAAATATTTTTGATACCTGCTTCAATAGCATCTTTTAGAGGTTCGAAATGATATGGATCTGGAGTTGCGATACTAATAGCATCCAATTCTTCATTTTGAATCATTTCCTTTACTGTACTGTATCCAGTTACATTATATTTTTCAGCAGTTGCTTTTTTACGTTCTTCATTCAAATCGCAAAATACAACTTTTTCTACATTTTTATCACATGTATAAGTATGAATATGATAGTTTCCATAAATTCCGGCACCTACAACGCCAATTTTAATTTTAGACATACACTCACCCTCTTATTAAGCTGATTCAGTTCCAATTGTTTCTTCAAATTTCTGATCTTCTTTTGCGTAATACTTTTCCAGTTTCTTTCCGCCAAAAATAGCCAATAGATCGACAACGACAAGAATGATTGGTCCAGCCATCGGAATCTCAGCAAGTAAAGTTGGAATAAAGATAAATAAGTTTCCTAAAGCCATAGTTGTAGCCTGCTGTCCCTGAGCAACAAGATCTAAACCTGCACCTGTTGCGAGTTGTGTAAATAATGGAGCAGCCCAACTAGATACTAACAGTACGATTGGAATAAAAATCAAACTAGAGATAATCGTACGACGTTTGTTGGCACGATGTACAATTGTTGCGAAACATACATAGAATGCAGCAAATGGAAGTTCTCCTAATGGCAATGTTGTATTTCCTGGCAAGATAGCCGCAACAATCAAGAATACTGGAATCATTAAGAACCCAACAGAAATTGTAACGGGATGACCAATTGTTACTGCGGAATCCAAACCAATATACAATTCACGATCCGGGAAGTGTTTTGTAAAGAATGCTTTTGCTTGATTAGAAATCGGAATCAAACCATTAACCAGCATCTTAACAACCGTTGGGAATAATTCCATGATAGCTGCTGTCTTAATTGTTACATCAGCAATTCCCTTGAAATCATATCCAGCAACGATACCAAAAAACAACCCCATAATCAAACCTAGATAAATACGATCACCAAAGATTGCTCCAATGTAGCTTGCAACACTCTTCTTTTCTTCAGTGTCAAAACTATTTTCATCAATTGGACGATGTGCCAAGAATGGAATATGATCATAAACTTTATCCAACAACAGGAACAAAGGGGCACTGGCTGCGGCAAATCCATGCGGAATTGAAATAGCCTCAATACCTATGATTTCCTGGGTTCGATGCGCCATGATATCCGCAACTTTTAAGCCAAGGATTGCATGTGAAACACCGGCTAAGATACCTAACCAGAAGCTTCCTGTCAAAATATTAACGAAACCTGCAGTAATGGCAAAATACCAGAAATTGTAAATATCAACATTTACAGTATTTGTCAGTTTTAAGGCAACCAAAACGATATTTGTTACAATGATCAATACAATCAAAGTAGCTGCAATCAATCCACCAAAACCAACAGCTGCTGCTGGAGAACCACCAACATCAATACTAGTTAAGTGCAAATTTAATCTTTCGATGGCAATATTGATCACTGGTCCTAAAGAATCTGATGTTAATGTAGCAACAATACTGACACCAACCAAACCAATACCAACTGTAGCACCGGCTTTGATCGCTTTTGGAATTTTTAATCCAAATAAAAGTCCGATTACACACATGAGCATTGGTACGAAAATATAACTGCCTAGATTAACTATATAGGCAATAACGTCCATTACGACTTGCATATACTCCTCCTGCTATTATGATTTCAATGCATCTACTATTTGTTGTGTCACCTGTTCTTCATTAACTCCGGATAGATAAGCACTTCCCGAAATAACAGGTGCTTTAAATTTTTTTCTGACACGCATTGTTGTAATAATTAAATCTGCTTTATCATCATATGTTTCTACTTCATTTAGCGTACATTGAATGATGTTTGCAGAAATTCCATTCTTTTTAAAAATGTCTTGAATTTTCTGTTTTACCATGCTGGAAGTTGCCAATCCAGCACCACAAGCTACAATAACAGTTTTCATAAGCACTCTCCTTTTAAATCTTTTGTAAAAATGCATTCAATTTTTGACAGATTTCCTCACTGGTCTTGATACTCTTTATTTCTTCCAGTAATTCCTTATCCTGGAATATCTTCATCAAAACTTGAAGCATAGACATCTGTTCTTTTTTTTCATCAATTGCCAATAAAAAGACGACTTCAACTGAAAGCTCTTCTTCAAAATCTTCCATATTTCGAAAGTGTACCGGTTTTTCAAGGACACCGACAGCAACATAACTGGCATGATTTCTTTTATCGAATGCATGAGGCATTGCTATAACTGCACCTGGGGTTCTAAGTCCTGTAGGAAATTCAATTTCCCTTTCTTTTACTAAGTCTGCATACCCCTCTTGCACAGTGCCTCTTTCTTCCATCTTTTTTGACAAACTGTCAATGACTTCATCCGAATTCTTTGCTTTTAGATTTGTTTGAATCAACTCCGGAATAAAACTAAATTTTTCTAACTTTTCCATACATTTCCTCATCATCAGCAATCCGTCAGTTCCATATAAAGCTGTTCTTTTGTATGAGAACTCAAGACTCGTTTTAATTTTTGTTCATTCATAAAGATTTCTGATAATGTTTTTAGAAAACGCAAATGTGTTTTCGAATCCTGAGCAGCTAATATGACGATAAGACGAATCGGCTCGTAACATTCTCTATAATAAAATGACTGTTGCAAGAGTATTATAGATATTCCACTTTTTAAAACTCCTTGTTCAGGCCTAGCGTGGGGCAAAATGATAAAGGGGGACACCATAAACTTGCTTCCGTATTCTTCGAAATTTCGCAATAAAGCAGCCGAATAACTGCTTTCGGTATAACCATTGTCCAACAACAGTTTTGCCCCTAATTCAATACCTTTCGATAAGGAATCAATATGATCCATAACTTGAATCGTATTTGAATCAAATAAGCAATCATCCATTCTTATCAATCCCCTTCCCATTATTTGTAAAAGATGCACCTATTTACAGTCTCTATTCTAGCAACCTCTAAAGTGCAAAAGAAGTCCAAGAGGATTGAACTTAAAAGTGCAATCTCCTGGACTCTTAAATTTTATAATTCACTTCTTTGCAATATCATGATACAACAATTCAATTTTTTCATGTACGAGAGCTGTTGTAGTTTGTTCTAAAATTTTCTGAACGATCCTTTCATTTTCAGAGAGCACCATAATATCTCGTAAAAGGCGAAGGTGCTTATTTTGATCTGGACTTGATAAAACAAACAAAAGCTTTACTTCCAGGTCTTCAAAAAGAACACCTGATTTGTTCACCAAAAGAGACAAGCCTAACATATTAGCCCCTTCATTAGACTTTCCATGAGCTAAAGCTACACCATTTCTTAATACAAAATAAGGACCATAATCACAAACCAAATTAATCATTGACTTTATGTAATTGGGTTTAATATATCCATTGTTTAAAAGTGGACGACTTGCAATCTTAATGCCTTCTTCCCACCCCATTTGCTTATTTGCCAATATGATATCATCAACATTCAGCACTTCACAAAGCCTATATTGTGAAGTTTCATTGATTTGCAGAAGAGGATTTCCATTCTGTAGAAATTGTATAATATCTGTTTTTACATTTTCATGGTCTTTAGGATCTACATAACGATACACAATGTTCAAAAGTTCCTCTATACCATTAGGATTATTACTATATGTGTTTTCATTTAATGAAATTAAAGAAGCAATTCTTGATTTATCTTCTCTTGATAAAATGGTATGTACTTTAATACATGGAACTTGAGCCTGGATATCAACTGTTGAAATAATAAAATCAATATCTTTTACCGTATCCGGTATATCCGCAACGGCAATGGAATCCACAACTTGTATATTTGCAAATGAGTTCTCAATCTCTTTTCGCAAAAGAACAGAAGTCGATATACCACTTGGGCATACAATTAAAACTCTCATCTTGCGATAAAGATAACTAGATTCGTTTCGAATATGTCCACCAAAATGAATTGTAATATAGACAATTTCACCTTCTGATAAGGGAAAAGGAAATACATCTTCATTTTCTATACATAATGTATTTACGATTTCATAAAGATCTGGATAATTTTTCTTCACATCTACCGTAAATGGATTCATTATCTGTATAGAAATTTTATAATAATATAAAGATAGCTTGAAATGAAGATACAATGAATTAATCAGTTCATTTTTATCTGAAAAACGTATTCTAGAGACTTTTTCGAACTTCTCCGTTAATACTTGAGCCAGTTCGAATAATTCAATGTCTTTTTCATCATCTTTGTATGCAACAGTATTTCCAGCTTTCGAACCAAGTAAATAAATAGCAAGATACAATCGTTCATGTACATTGAAATCCTGAAACATCTCATCAATTAGATTTAATTCTTTCGTTTTTCCTAAATCTTTTAATTCCAGTAAAGAAAAATCAAATTTTTCATTTGTATGATGTGTAATCGATAACAAACAAGAAATTGCCAATAAGTAATTATCGCCTTTATATTCATTTCCTAATTGATCTGAAATACTAAGAAGTCTTCTATAGTATAATTCAACTTCTGAAACATTCAAAAAGAAAATTTCTCGATATGACACTTTTTGTAACAAAATCGTGATATAGTGCAAAAATATCGCATGGAAATTAGCCGGAATTCCTTGCAGTCTATATCCTTCCTTTGGACTATACACCAAATCCAAATGGTATTTTTGAATCTCTGTTTTTAGCTTTTTCAAATCTGAAAACACAGAATTTCTTGAGATTCCAAAGCATTCCATAATAGTTTCAACATGAATAACTTTGTCCGGATAGAGTAACCAACAAATCAAAAACTGAATACGATCTTCTGCTTTCAAAGAAGATTCAACTAATGATTCTGTAAAAAGCGATTGAATTTGTTTCTTTTGTTCATTTTCAATATAATAACCGGCTCCACGCTTATTCTGAATTGGGGCAATTTGATATACGGCTAAAGTATCATTAATCTTATTGATCAGATAATAAACGGTTCTTTTACTAACCGATAAAGTTTCTTGCAACCATTCTAAAGACACATATTCATCATTTTGACATAACAACTGCAAGATTCGCTTCTGTTTTTCATCAATATTGATCATACAGACTCCTGTTGATCATTAAGTATAGTATCTTCTATCTTTTTGAGAAGCTTTAATCCTCGCTTCTGAGAACGTTTTTCCATATATCGGCTTTCATCAAACAATCTAGATGTTTTACGTAACAATCGATATTCTTCTGTATAACGTACTAGAATACGATCTGTATCTAAAGAAAAAATTTCATATGTTGTAATCGTCTCATCGATAGAACTGGTAAAGCTGGAGCTATACAAAGTATTAGGTTCGCATGCCAAAATTTTTACTTTTACCTCAGCATTTGAAGATGGACGACCTGGTATTTTCTTTTTATAATTAGTTCCTGTCTTTAATTGACTGGCATGTACTTTTTTACCCGTTTGTCGGCGAATATCTCCTAAGATCGACTTCGTAATCTCATTAAAAAATGCCTCCGCACTGACTTTTAATTCTTTTTCTACAACCATAATATCCCTCTTTTCAAACTATTTTTTATTTATCTTATTATAAATTAAATGAAAAACTCGAAAACCTCAACAAAAAGTGCAAAAAAATAAACACTTCCTTAGAAGTGTTAAATTTTTTGCACAAATGAGCGCACCATCAGGCTCGATTGCCTGCTGGCATGTTTTACATACGTTGAAAATTCCATGGGATTATCATGATGCAGCGCAACATCGCTTAAAGAGCGTACAATCACAAATGGAACTTGAAAAGAAGTCGCAACCTGTGCCAAGGCCCCGGCCTCCATTTCCGAACAGATGGAATCCGGGAAATTAGACATCAGCTTATCAAAGTCCTCTTTTCGAGACATGAATAAATCCTGCGATGCGATCGTTCCTATGTGATAACAAATGTTGTTTTCCCTGGCCGCTACCTGCGCTTTGACCAATAAATGATCATCCGCATGAAAACGAAGACCCAAACCTTCCGGCCCATCCAGGGCACTGGTATCAAAATCTGCCTGAAGGACATCCTTACTGATGACGATATCCAACACTTTTTGCTGCTCCTTTAGACCGCCGGCGGTTCCAATATTGATAAGGGCATCCAACGAATGATGCAGACAAAGAATCGTAGTCACCATGGCAGCTCCTACTTTTCCCACTCCACTTTTACATATCACAACATCCTTAGAAGCCAGCTTTCCATAATGAAAAGCTACATTTCCAATCGTTTTTTCCTGGGTGATCTCACAAAGCTCCATGATCGCCTGTACTTCTACATCCATCGCTGCCACAATACCAATCATTTTATTTCCTCCTGCATACAAAAAAATACTTTTCTCCCGGTTGTATGCCTTCTAAATCAAAATCAGTCTTGATCGATTCAATGTAAAAGTAGGGATGTAAAGCTTCCTTTAGCCATTCAGAATCATATACTCTTTGCATATGATGCTCCTGTATAACTTCCCCATTTTCTTTATAGAAGGCAAAATCCTGATAGATTATCTCTTCTTCACTGGTAATCGACCATTGGTAATCCACATCTTCGATATGACCGGTTTCATTGAATTCTTCAGAAAACTCATCCAATCGATCTAACGAATGGCTATCAAAGAAAAAGATGCCCTCTGGTTGTAAATGGTCATGAACTTCTTTAAAAAAGGAAACTATTTCCTCTTTTTCTAAAATATAGTTAAAGCTGTCACATAGGCACGCAATTGATTCAAAGCTTGTCAAATTTGATAAATTTCGCATATCCTGACATAAAAACTGAATCTTTTGTTCCTTGTCTTTACATTTTGCCTGATCGATCATTCCCTGACTGAGATCCAGGGCCGTCATCTGAAATCCGTGATGGGATAAAACCTGTGTGATCTCGGCACTGCCGCAGGCTAACTCCAACATGGAACATGGCTTTTGAAAGGATTCGATCCAATGTACCCATGATAAAGTCGCTTCTTCATCTTTGACCAGAGCATCATAGTACGATGCTAAAGTATCATAGATCATAGGTTTCAACCGGAACATCGGCATACAGGCGATCCAGCTGATACACCTGCCTTTCTTCACGAACAAACAAATGAACTACGATATCCTTCAGGTCGATCAAAAGCCAGCGGGAATCGGCATCACCCTCGACTTTAAAATCCAGTTTATATCCGTTTTCCTTTAAACGATCTTTGATATTTTGACAAATCGAATAATTCTGACGTGTATTGTTGGTGGAGGCAATGATCATATGATCCATAAAAGGAGTAAGACTGGTTGTATCATAATCTTTGATACCATATCCTTTTTTCTCACTGATTGCCTTTAAAATAACTTCTCTGATTTCCAAGTTAGTTTCCCTTTCCCTTCAAATATTTTCGGTTTTCTTCCTGAACCATTTCAAATCCTTTTGTCAGATCCTGTTTGACACAGGCAATAGAATCTTTGACCGGATAACCTCGTAAAGGATCGAGCTTATCCGCACAAAATATAATCATCGCATAGGGATCATGACTCGTTCCCAAGACATGATGGTAGATCGCATGACTGATTTGATCATCGTAAATGTAGAAAACACGTTTAATGATCTCACTGCCGACAAACCCATGCCATACCGCAACCGGATATTTCTTGTTTTCCTGACAGATACAATCCATCCATGGCTCCATGACCTCTTTGGAAAGATTTTTGGCCACATCGTGAAACAGGCCAATGTAATATGCTTTTTGTGTATCCAGATCATGGGCTTTGGCAAACTCCTCACAAAGATGCGCAACAGAAACACTGTGCGAGAATCGTTTTGGACTCACTCTTTCCTTGATAAAGTCTTTAACGTACAAACGATGTTGATAGATATATCGCAAGACTCCTGCATCCAGGTAATTTAATTTATTTCCTTTTCGTATTTCACTGCTGGAAACCGGCATCGGCTCCATATGAAACTGTTGAATCGGATATTTTGTCTGGGCAAGCTTACCATCACGATCAAAGCAGACAAAGTATGCCAGCTGTACTAAACGATCCGGATCCTTCCAAAGATCAAACTGTTCCAACTGGTCATTACCAATCAGCCAGTAAAACGTATAAGATGGATACTGCCTGTGCAAAGCTTCCAGCGTATCGATCGTATAGCTGATTCCTTCTCTTTGCATCTCGATCGGATTGACTTTAAATTGTGGAAAATCGGCTAATGCGATCTTTAACATCGCAAGACGATCCGTATCCGATGTCAAAATACGATCCTTTAGCGGCGTTTTCTTGGCAGGAATAAACCAAACTTCATCCACCTTTAAGACCTGCATGGCCTCTTTTGCCATTTGCAGATGTCCATAGTGAACCGGGTCAAAGCTGCCGCCTAATAATGCGATTTTCATTTCTTTAAACCTAACTTATTTTCTTTGCTTCTGCGATACAGAACAAAAGTACGCCCTACGATATGAATGATCTCACTGTGTGTTTGCGAAGAGCATTCAATCGCTGCCTCTCGAACATCGATCGGACTTGTCTTCAACAAAGAGCATTTGACAAGCTCATGCGCCTCTAAAGAATCATTTAGGGATTTGATCATATTATAGCTAAGTCCATCCTTTCCGATTTGAAAAAGCGGACGATACGACATACTTAATTTACGAAGTGTTTTTTTATTTTGTGCACTGATCATTAAATCATCGCCTTTCTAAATGTTACTTGAATTCCTTTATGAACACGTACATACACATCTTGTATGGCACCACTGACACAAAACCAGCCTAAACCATGAATGACCACATCCATCTTACCGTCTTCTTTCATCGGTGAATGGAAAGTATGCATAGTCAAAAGCGAGGTATCCACACAAGGTACGAGCATTCCATTTAAATGTTTCTGCCATAAGGAATCGGCATTGGAAAGCTTTCCTCGATGAATCGGAAGACTTCTGGAAAAATAGCCGACCACCGTTGCCTTTCCTTTGACCACAACATCCAATCTTGCCAGGCCGCCTACCGCATAGCTTTGATCTTCAAAGATCTGCGACACTAAAGGACGAATCGGTTTGACCGGTATCACGGTTTTTAAGTCTTTTGGCTGTAATATGGTCAAAATACTGTGTTTATTTTCAATGCCCGGCGAATCATAGATCGTATAATCTTCCTGTACCAGCGGAACCAGATCCAGTGTCGTTCCCGGATTTCTTGAAATCGTTAGATCTTTCGAAGCCATCAAACGATTTAAGATGGTTGATTTTCCGGCATTGGCCACACCCATAAAAATTACATTTTTTCCACATCTGTACTTTTGAATGGCTGTTACGATACGAGAAAGATTTCGTGTACTTTCCTCATCATGTTTTAAAAGATAACCACAGATCAGTATCTCCTTGACCTGGATACCTTCTTCTTTCAAACGCTCCTGTACAAAAGCCAGGATTTTTTCATCGCTGAGCGTACTAGGAAGTACATCTCTTTTGGTCAAGATCATGATGATATCCTTGCCGGGAAGCTTTTGATTTAATCGAGAGATCATGCTGGCTTCAAAGGTAAACAAATCCACGATCCAGAAAACCGTTCCCTCGATCTTGTTGATCTTTTCCAAAGTATGATTGGATTCAATTCCCTGCTGCATGTTGATCGTAACTTCTCCATAATGGCGAATCTTATAACAACGTTGACAAAAATTGGCGTCTAATGTCGGAACATAGCCCAACCCGTTTGGATCCTCATTCTGCAGTGCTACACCGCATCCTTTACAGTATTTAGCCATCAAATCCTCCTTTCCGGAAACCACTTTTTTCTAAATGCTTAAAAACTAAATTTTCAAATTTTCGTGTAAATTTGGTTGAAGATCGATCGATTTTAGAAATCGGCGCTGTCAAGATCGTATAGATTCCGGCCAAATGGCCGCCTAACATATCGGTAAACAGCTGATCGCCTAAAATCGCGACTTCTTTTTTGGTATAGCCATGTGCCTTAATGACCCTCCAGAATTTAAAAGGCAGCGGCTTTAAAGACAAATAATAGACTTGTGAAACATGAAGATCCCTGGCAAAGCGAAACGCTCTTTTTTTAGAAGCATTGGAATACAATGCGACTTCAATGCCATGTGCCTTAATGCGATCGATAAACGCCACCACTTTGGCATTCGGCACTGCTTCATTATAGGCCATCAGCGTATTATCAATATCGCATAGCAACAATCGGATCCCTGCTCTTTTCAATCGATCTATATCCATTGCCTGAAAGCTGGAAATATAGTAATCCGGTTTAAATAATGACATAGTGCCTCCTTTTTTTCTTACCTATTTTATAGTGGTTTCGCAAAAGATTCAATCATCTTTTCCGCACATTTGATCCCATCAATGGCACTGGTCATGATTCCTCCGGCATAGCCCGATCCTTCTCCGCAGGGATAGATACCTTGAATATTAGACTGCAAAGAGGCATCCCTGACAAGTCTTACACTGGAGCTGCTTCTGGATTCGACAGCACTTAAAACGGCATCCTGCAGGCTGAAGCCCGGCATTCGTTTTTCAAAATATAATAAACCCTCATGTAAAGCGGCATTGACGGCCGGACTAAACAGCTGATTCAGATCCACAAAAGTCGTCTTTCTTTGATAAGTCGGAAGCACATTTCCAAAACCGGTGGAAATTCGATTGGCCAGATAATCCTTGCTGAGCTGCACACAGGCTTGATAGTCCTTGGCCATCGCAAAGGCTTTTTTCTCTAATTGCTCCTGATACTCCAGACCGGCAAACAAATGCGTTCCATAATCGGATGCATTGACTTGAACCAACAATGCACTGTTGGCATTTTCACCACTTCGATCGGCATAGCTCATGCCATTGATCACCAATTGTCCGATCGATGAAGAACTTGGGATCACATAACCGCCCGGACACATACAGAAGGAATAAACACCTTTTTGATTTTGTGCCGTCATGGAAAGCTGATAACGGGCCGGTCGAAAACGATTGTCTTCGGCCATTTCACGTAAGATAGACTGATCGATAAAGGATTGTTTATGCTCGATACGCACACCAACGGCAAACGGTTTATTTTCAATAAGCATTCCTCTTTTGGCACACATGCGTACTGTATCTGTGGCACTATGGCCTATACATAAGATCAGCTGTTCACAGAGAATTCTTCCTTTTGATGTTTCTATCGCATGCAGTTTTCCATCTTCTACGATCAAATCTTGTAAAGCAGTATCATAATAGAAAGTACCACCCAAAGTTTCGATCGTCTCTTGCAGCTTCTTTAATACTGGTACGAAACCATCAGTTCCTATATGTGGATGCGCATCGATCAAAATATCCGGATCAGCCCCCATTTCAACCAGCTCTTCCAGTACCTTTCTGGCTCTGGCATCTTTTGACCTTGTTGTCAGTTTTCCGTCACTAAAGGCACCGGCACCTCCCTGACCAAACTGTACATTGCACTCCGGATCAAGATCATCTCCATTCCAAAATGCCTGTACGACTTTTTGCCTGCGATCGATCTGACTGCCTCGTTCCAACACGATTGGCTTATAGCCTTGTCTTGCCAACAGTAAAGCCGCAAACATTCCGGATGGACCAAAGCCGACCACTACGGGACGATGTTTTAGAGGCATGGTTCCACAAGGGACATTGACATACGTTTCATCCGGTGTCACACTCACATCCCTCAGCTTTAAAAAGCGCTCTTCTTTTCGCACACAGGCATCGACAATATACGAAAAAAGGATCTTTTGATGGCGAGCATCGATGCTTCTTCGATGAATCTGCCACGATAAAAGATCTTTTTTTGAAATATGAAGTTTTTTTAAGATCTGTGTCTCAATCTCATTTTCATTAAGACACTTGATTTGAGTAATTCGTATCATACTAAATGCTCTAACAGCGGCACCCTTTCTTTATATCGGATCACTAAAGTCGCAAAGATTTGCGAGCAGGCAATCGTCAGAAAATAGACAACGATATGTGCATTTGGTAAAAGCGACAACAACGGCTGGGCAAATAAAATATGCACCGTATAGATCAATAAGGAATCTTCCCGCAAGCTTCGATACGATGGCTTATAGGCGATCTTGGATGTCAACAGGCAATTTCCCAAAAAGAAAGTAGCCGGGATCAAGCTTAAATACATGCAGGCCAAATCATGCATCATGCCGGTCAGGATATACAGGGTCACTTCGATCACCAACAACGCAAAGCTGATCACAAATGCCAACTGTGCCACACGACATGGAATTCGTCTTGTCTTGGCCAACAACATTCCGATGCCGATAAAGATCGGTGCAAAGAAGAAGCCGTTTCTTGCGGTTGTCATGGTCTTTGTGAAAAAACTGAATAAAAAACTGATAAACGGAATCTGTTCCCACAAAGGCGCATAGATATTTAAAAGATAGCCGATTCCATACAACAATAACGCAATCTTCAAGGTAAACAACATACCCTTTTTATGATACAGGTAATACACGATCAACGTTCCTGTCATTAAGGCCGGTAAAAACCATAAATGATAATACGAACCGTTTAAAAGAAAATCACGTAAATACGAAAAGATTCCCATCCAGCCCGATTGCGCCTGTACATAATTGTAGATCGTATAAGGCAAATAGATTACGGTCCAGATCAAATAAATTTTTAATAAGCGAAATAAATACTTTTTTAAAACATCCTTATCTTCTTCCTCATTATGAATTTTACGAAATAGAAAATATCCACTGATCATAAAGAAGAAAGGAACGGCCAGACGACAGATCGTCTGAATAAAATACGTATTCAGCATTTCATTGATATCAATGAAAGGAAACGTATGGATACATACAACTAATAAAGCACTGACATACTTTGCGATATCAACAGCAGCGTACTGCTTCTTCACCATTTTATTTTTCTCTCCTTCTTAATCGGGGAACTCTTCCGGCAATATCTGACAAAGTTTCATTGTTGATGGACTGCGATTTTCTTGAAATCTCATCAATCGTAACTCGATGATCACCTTGTTTACCCACAAGTACGACAACATCCCCCTCTTTCACGTCATCTACCTGTGTCGCATCGACCATGCACTGATCCATGCATATATTGCCGATAATCGGACATTTCTGTCCATGAATCAAAACTTCTAAACCACAATTCGATGCTAAACGATGCAGTCCATCGGCATAGCCGACAGAAACCGTCGCAACCTTCGTTGGTTTCGTGGCGATAAAATGTCGCCCATAGCTGACACTCTGCCCTTTTTGGATCCACTTGACCAAACTGACATTGGCATACCAGCTAAGAATCGGAATAAAATCCGGTTTAGAGGCAATTGGAATCGCATCATCACTTGTAACGCCCATATATAATAACCCCGGACGACAATAATCCATCTTTAGGTCCCCATAATTCAATATCCCATAGCTATTCTGGATATGACGGATTCCCGGATCGATTCCTTCTTTTCTTAAATTGCTGCACACTTCTTCAAACAGTTCGATCTGTTTCTTGGTAAAAGCGGCACTTTCCTGTCCCAGATCATCACTGACCGGAAAATGCGAGAAGATTCCTTCGACTATAAGGTGCTCCATTCGATATTCGGCAAGAATCTGATCCATATTCTTTTCTTGTACCTGATAAATCACACCCGTTCGACACATACCGGTATCCACCTTACAATGACAGCGGATCTTTGTGCCGGCCTCTTTGGCATAGGCATCCAGCTTTTGTGCATAGTCATACGATACTAACGACTGAATGATGTTTTGTTCTATGAGGTAATGAAAATGCTCCGGCGGTGTATAGCCAAGGATCAAGATAGAATCATGAATCCCGTTTTGACGTAAATGAAGCGCTTCATCCACACTGCTTACCCCGAAAAAATCAACACCGACCTTTTGTAGAGCCTTAGCACATTCCACATCACCATGTCCATACGCATTGGCTTTGACGATGCCCATGATCTTTGTATCGCCCACAAGCTTTTGAATTTCTTCGACATTGTGTGCAATCGCATCATAATCAATTTCTGTCCAGCACCGGCTGTAGCTTTCTAACATACGCCGACCTTCCTTTGCATGGCCAGTTCAATCAAACGATCGATCAGATCTGGAAATGCAAGCCCGGCTTCTTTCATCATGGAAGGATAACGACTGGTTGCCGTAAAGCCCGGAATCGTATTCAATTCGTTTAAGATGACTTCACCTTCGGTTGTCAAAAACATATCGACACGAGCCAGACCGGTACAATTCATCGCACGATAGGTACGATACGCAAGCGCCTGGGCTTCTTTAAACTGCTTTTCATCGATCCTTGCCGGACAGATGATATCAGCGCCTTTATCTTCGTACTTACCTTCAAAATCAAAGATGCTTCCGGCAATCTGTATCTCATCGACACTGCCGCAAAAAACCGTTTCATTTCCCATGACAGCACAACCAATTTCAAAGCCTTCAATAGCTTTTTCCACCAGGATCTTTCCTCTGCCGTCATAGTAAAACGCATCCTGACAAGCATCTTCAAAATCTTCTTTTTTCTCTACTTTATGCACACCGTAGCTGCTTCCCGCATTACATGGTTTGATGATCCAAGGTAATGGAATCTGTGCTTCGATCTCCTCAAAGCTGGGATTATCACCCCATTTTTTCAAACAGATATAATCTGCACAGGGAATGTTGGCTTCCTTACACAAAATGTGCATGATTTCTTTATCCATACTGATAGCTGAACTCATTACATCGCAACCAACATAATGAATGTTCATCAGCTCCAACAAGCCCTGCATACAGCCGTCTTCTCCGTTTTTTCCATGCAGAATTGGAAAGGCTACATCGATATCGATCTTCTGCTCCGGCTGTTCCAGACTGATCACACCCTTATGAATAAAAGCACAAGGTGTACAGGAACCTTCCTTTTTCCATGTATCATGTTCTATATCTTCAATGCTTCCATCATATAAATAAAAGATTCCATTGGGATCGATCCCAATCAAAATCAAATTATAGTTCTCCTGACGAATCTGACGCAAAAAAGAACCTGCCGAATGTAAAGAAACAGAATATTCCGAACTCTGTCCTCCAAATAAAACCGCAAGATTTAATTTATTCATTTCTATTCCCCTTTCAAGGCACTGACAACCTCGTCCATAGCCATGGCTCTTGAGCCCTTGATTAAAATTGCACAATCTTGATCTTTATATTTCCGTAATGCTTCTATCATTTCTTCTTTGGTTTCAAACCAGGCTTTTTCTTTGCCCTGGAAGCCTTCTACCGTAAATTTCGTTAACGGCCCATATCCATACAGCACATCTACATTCTTGATCGAGGCATATTCGCCAATTTGCAGATGGAGATCTTTTCCGGTCGGTCCTAAATCCAGCATATCCGCCAGACAGGCAATGCGAAAAGACACCGGCAGACTCTCTAGTGCATCGATTGCGGCTTTGGCACTCTCCGGATTGGATTTATACGAATCATCCAGGATCATGTAGCCATTGGCCTTAACTAACTGCATACGCATCTTTGTCATCGTTAAATGTTGAAGGCCATATAAGATTGACTCTTGTTTCAAACCACAATACAGTCCAATATAAATACACGGTAACGCATTGGAAGCCTGAATCGCACCTAATGAATGAAGAATCACTTTCTGATCCAAACAGGAGCAGGTAAATTCAATGTGATCTTCCTTAGTTACAATATCTGATGTCAGGATCACATCACCGCCACATCCAAAAGAAACGATTTTCTTGGAAGGATCGATCTGCATTTCCTGTAAGCATTCATCGATTTCCGGGCTTGTTTTATCATACAAAAACAAACCGTTTGGCTTTAAATTTTCCAGAATTTCCAGTTTTGCCTGGGCAATTTGTTTCTTCCCGCCCAGATTTTCCATATGAGCACTGCCGATCGTCGTGATCACGGAAATATCCGGTGGAGCAATCGCGCATAAAAACTCGATTTCTCCTTTATTTTCCATACCCATTTCCAAAATGGCCACTTCAATATCCGCATCAAAATCCAGAATCGTTAAAGGCAGACCGATCTCATTGTTTCGATTTCCCTGAGTCTTCTGTGTTTTCGTCTCCTGCGAAAAAATAGAATACAACATATCTTTACAACTTGTCTTCCCGTTTGATCCGGTCACGGCAATCACCTTACACGATAAAGACTGTAAATAGGCTTTGGCCAATTGTTGTAAAGCCTGTGTTGTATCTTCTACCAGAACCAATGCCATATCTTCCGGAT
Organism: Faecalicoccus sp. LCP19S3_E2; assembly: GCF_052121255.1. Classification (NCBI taxonomy): domain Bacteria; kingdom Bacillati; phylum Bacillota; class Erysipelotrichia; order Erysipelotrichales; family Erysipelotrichaceae; genus Faecalicoccus; species Faecalicoccus sp. LCP19S3_E2. Next base: position 33,747 of record NZ_JBQKEP010000015.1, read on the forward strand.
ATGGCTTATGATCCTTTTGCCATAGACTGGCTTTGCATCCAGCCTTGCGAACACTATCCACAAAGCTATGACCATCAACTCTTTGCCCTAATATTGGAATATAAAGACTCTCCGGTCGTACTTCTCTTGAATCTATACAAACACCATGGATCCTAAGATCATCCTCATCCTGGATACAAGGTGCATTTAAATACGCTGCAACTTCCTGAATGGTTTTGTTTATCATACAAATATGACCCCCATTTGAAGTTTATTATAGCATATTCCAAACCGTCTTTGAGGACAGATTTGGTCCGTCTTTACTTTTTTTAAACAAATTCTCTATTTTTCATTTTTTTATGGTCTTTCGTCTTTAAAATCACCTCGTTTTTGTATGATTCTCCCCACTTAAATACCATTTTGGACTAATTTCACATATTTTCCCATAATAATCCCACATTTTTTGTTTTTACCTATGCTATACTTTATGCAAGCAAGGAATAGAAGACCTTGCCGGTATGAAATCGTTTTGATATTCATACTAATTTTCTATCCCCTTAATTTTTTTGAAAAGTCAGGCACCCCCTTAGCCTGACTTTTCACTTTTTTTAGCGTATAATAAGAACAAATACAAGGAGGTCTTATTATGTGTATTTTCTGCTCTATCGCCAAAAAAGAAATTCCCAGCCATACCATTTATGAAGATGATCAGGTTCTGGCATTTCTTGATATTAACCCTACGGCCGTTGGCCATACACTAGTGATCCCTAAAGAACACTGCGATTCTTTCCTGGATTGTCCACCGGCTTTACGCGATCACGTGTTTGAAGTAGCTCAACAATTAGCTAAGAAACTGGAAACCGCTTTACACTGTGATGGAATTCATCTTCTTTCCAATATGCATGAAGCAGCCGGACAAAGCGTTCATCATTTTCATGTACACCTGATCCCTCGCTACAAAGACGATCAGGAAATCGTTGCTTTCCATGAAACACCCAACATAGATTTTGAAGACTTAAAGGAGAAGCTCCAATAACATGCAGGATTGGTCAATGCGGATGATCCTTGTCTTTGTCATACTCGCTCTTTTATACATCATCTTTTCCAGTATGTATCGAAAAGTGCATCAGGAAAGATTATTAAAAGAGTTACAGTCTTTAGACTTTGAAGCATTTGACAAAGACATTCGATCCACTTTCACCAAATTATTCTTTCCATTATATATGGTTGAGTTTATGAAGCTGAATCGCTATATCATGGCCGATGATACAGCCATGATCAAAGAACAGTTTCAAAAGCTGATACGAATCGCCCGCAATAAAAAGCAGCGATACGAAATCATCTCCATGGCCTTTGAACATTATGTCTATGAAGAAGATAAGGAACAATCCAAAAATCTTTTAGATACGATTGATCAGGGAGAAAACCAGGGATTAAAGGACCATGCACATATGTTGTATGATATTTTAATCGATCACAAATCCAATCATATTTCTATCATGGAAGAACAGTTTCCACAGTGTACCGCCCAAGAAAAAGCCATTGTCGGCTATTTATTGGCCAAACAATATCGCTCCCTCAACAATATAAAAAAAGCAGAATATTATGAAGAATTTGTAAAAAAGGAATCCGCTTAGGGATTCCTTTATTCATTCATGATGGATGGTGCGGTATAAGTTCTGCTTTTGTATTCGGCATCCAGATCATATAATGCCTTCGCATCGTTTCCAAACAACTCAAATTTGGTGATCATATCACTGGCATTCTTTTCTTCTTCCCCCTGCTCGGAGACAAACCAGTCTAAGAATTTCATCGTTCTAAAATCCTTATCCTGATAAGCGGCATCATATAAGGTATGAATCAAGCCGGTCACATAACGCTCATGATTTAATGATTCCACCAGAGGTGTCTTAAAATCCTGAATTTTGATATTTGGTTTATCAATGGCCTCTAACACAACCGAACAGTCATTATCCTGCAGATACTGCATCATGATCTGGGCATGAGCCACTTCTTCCTGTACCTGAACATTGTACCAGTTGGCAAAGCCATCCAGTCCTTTTTCTTTATAGTAATTGGCAAAATCTAAATATAGATACGCCGAATACAATTCTTTATTCACCTGTGTATTCAACAAACCCGAAACTTTTTCACTTAACATGTTCTTCATCCTCTCTATTCCATACAATCCGGTGCATTGGCATACAGCCAGACATTTAAATCTGCCTCGGTTTCCTCATCGGTCTGTCCCTGGATCATAAACGGTTCACAAATTGTTGCCGACGGACATAAAGTATGCAGATCCTTCTCCATATTTTCAATACCGGCTCCACCATGAGAAAGAAATGGCAAGACTTTCTTATTTGCGAAATCATGTTCCTTCAAAAATGTACGTAAAGGCAAAGCCAAGGTTCCTGACCAGTTTGGTGTTCCCACAAAAATCGTATCATAGAATGAAATATCCACCGATACTAGTTTGTATGCAGGATCTACCCCTTTTTGCACCTGTGCATTTACAGTTTTAACTAAACTCGCATAATCTTCAGGATAAGGTTCTAACGCTTCAATACGGCAAACATCGGCATCAACAGCATTTAAGATCAAGTCTTTTAAATGCGCTACACTGCTTCCTTGCGAATAATACACAATCAATGCTTTTTTACTCATGGTAACCTTCTTTCTTTTCTATACCTATCAGGTAGGGTGAATCTTCTTTATTCAACTGTTTATATTGTACCACTGTATATAAGGAAGCGCTTAAACTTTGCACATATTTTTCAATGCATTTTGCCTCTTCTTTTCCGGATGGATGTGGATATAAAACCAAAGCCATACGACCTTTTCGCTTTAATAATTTCAAGCCTTTTTGAATAGCTATAACACTTGTATTAGCTTGTGTACAAATGGATGGATCTTCTTGAGGACAATAACCAAAATTAAAGATCATCGCATCAATAGATTCAAAGATCAGCGTATCCATCGTTTCATGTCCCTGGCAAAAGGCTTGTACTTTAGGATTCTTTAATTTTTTCATTGTGTTTTGAAGAATGTTCTCCTGAATCTCAAAGGCAAAAACTTTCTGTACACCTTCCGATAAGAAGAACGCAGTATCTTTACCATGCCCTAAGGTGGCATCCACACAAGCGGCATGACGATGTAAGGCTGGCTTTAAAAACAAATGACTTTCATCGACCATAGAACGCATATTTGGCAAGTTCCTCCTTGTAGAGAAGATAATCTTCCTGTTGGTAACAAACAAAGACCACGTTGATCTTTTGAGCATCAGGATATTCATGCATCAGCTGATAGATCGTATTAACTGCGATTGAACAAGCTTCCTGATGCGGATAGCCATAAATACCGGTGGCAATACAGGGAAACGCAATGGAAACAGAATCTAAATGATGGGATCGCATATAATCAAAAGCTAATACCATCGAGTTCCAGTAACATGCCTTTAGACTGTATGCCGCATTTGAATCCTGATGATAAATCGGACCAACGGTATGAATAATAGCTTTACTGGGAAGATCATAAGCCTCTGTCATAACGGCATCACCGGTTTGACAATACCCTATCTTTTGACAAGCAGTTTCTAATTGATGACCGGCCTTTTTAAAGATAGCGCCACATACACCTGAACCTGGAAGCAGATGATTGTTGGCGGCATTGACAATAATGTCAAAATCAAGACCTGTAATATCACCCTTTAACGTTGTGATCATTCTGGATCCTCCCTTCCTTCGATGATCGTATCCATTCGTTTTGTGATCTTAGAAGCACTTACCGATATAGAATGGAACTGCTGTACCAGGCTTTCCAAAGACTGCTTTGCCTTTTGAGATCGTTGTTCCAAACGATGGGCATCCTGCTGCAAAGCCATGATGTTTTTCTCGATCTCTTCGATATGTGCACTGCGATAAAAATCTCTGGTGCTTGCCAAAAGCGTAAAGATCACCCCTACCAGCGTTGTTGGGGAAGTCATTAATACATGCCTTTCCAAAGCGTAATTCAACGTGTCTGTACACTTACCGCATACAAACTGATAAATGGATTCGCTGGGAATAAATAAGATTGCCTGATCCACGGTTTGTTCATTGATATATTTCGATGCGATGTCATCGATATGTTTTTTCACATTCATCTTAAAAAGACGAATAAACTCCTGCTGGTTCTTTCCTTCTTCGATTCGCAGATAGTTTTCCATAGGAAACTTAGAATCGATACACAATACTTTATCCGTTCCGGCTACCCGCAAGATCGCATCCGCCACTTTTCCATTCTTTAATCCATACTGCATAGAAAAGATTTCCGGATTTTGTCCAGCATAAATCTCTAATAAAGACTGCAGCTGATATTCACCCCAGTTTCCGCGCATTTTCGTATTGGTCATGACTTTGTTCATGCTTGATAGATCTGTCTGCATCTTTTGAATGGATTGGGCTTTTAATGCGTTTTCTTTTCGCAAGATTTGGATTTGCCCATTTAAGTTTTGAAAGGTTTCCCGCATCTGTTTTTGATACAGCTCTTCCCTGGTCTTTTGATCCTGTTCCTGCATTTTCTTCAAGACAGTATGATCATTTTGTTTCCTGTTCTGCAGATAAACTAAGCTAATTAAGATCAACACACAAACGATCAATAATACCAACAAGATCAATATCAACATTTCCATTTATATCACCTGCCATCTTTGTATCATTTCAATCAAATGTTCTCTTGTATTCTGTCCTGGATCATAAAAAACCAGATCCAAACACCTTTGAAGAACCTTTCGAACATCTTTTCCTGTAAAAGATGTATGCGTCAACACATCTTTTCCATTGATCTTTAGATCGTGAAAACTCATCGGTCGATTCTTGTTCTTTTCATAAAAATCTATAAAATCTAAAACACTCTGCATGCTTTGTTGGCCTTTTAAAGAATGTGCCTTTAAATCACAAATACGAATCGTAAAAAGCTTCTGCATCCAGGCATCATCAAACCCCATTTGAATGCGAAAATGATAAATGGTTCGTAGCCGAAGCGGCAGCTTTTCATCATGATGTTTGACAAGCGAACAAATCAGCTTGCGTTGATATGTGCTTAATTTTAAAGCCTTACAAATTCTATCAGCGATTTTGGCACTTTCTAAAGGATGACCATAAAAATGATCGATTCCATCCTTTGTAGTTTTTGTCGCCGGTTTTCCTAAATCATGAAATAAAAGTGCAAGAGCTAAGGTTTCATCAAAGGGGGTCAGAAACGTTATCGCACGTAAAGAATGATGGAGCACGTTCGTATCATGCCATGGACTATTTTGTGCACAGCTCTTACACAGCTCTAATTCTGGCATCCATTTTGACAATAATTGTGTCATATTCTCAATTTCATACGGATTATATCGCAAAATCTCTTTTAATTCTTTATCAATTCGCTCTACGGCAATCCATTGAATCAGCTTGCTGTTTTGATGCAAGGCTTCCTGTGTCGTTTTATCCATCGTAAAGCCCAGCTTAGCACAAAAGCGATGTGCGCGGATCATGCGCAGGGCATCTTCCTGAAATCGTTGGTTCGCATCTCCGACACAACGAACGATCTTTAAAGAAAGATCTTTTTTTCCGCCAAAGGGATCGATCAATCCGGTATTTGGATGATAAGCCATCGCATTAATCGTAAAATCTCTTCGTCTTAAATCTTCGATAATGGAAGATACAAACTCTACACGATCCGGATGACGATGATCTTTATAGGTCGTTTCACTTCGAAAGGTGGTGATTTCTACCGGCTGCGGTGTCAAGACCGTGATCGTACCATGTTTGATTCCTGTTGGGATCGCATGCGTAAATAAGCTTTGTACCACACTCGGCAAAGCTCTGGTACAAACATCATAATCGGCGCAATCTCTTTTCAACAAGGAATCACGCACACAGCCACCCACGACATAGGCTTCATAACCGGCCTGATTCAAAGTCTTCAAAATTTCAAGAATATTTTCCGGGAGTACCATCACAAACCTCTTTTCCTTCTTATTTTATACGATATTTCCCCACAAAAAAAGAGCCTTCCGGCCCATCAGATATGGTCGGGATGACAGGATTTGAACCTGCGACCCCTTGCACCCCATGCAAGTGCACTACCAAGCTGTGCTACATCCCGCTATGTTTATTCTACTCCATTTGCATAGGAAACAAAAGAATAAACCTTATTTTTCAATATGCTTTCTAGTTTTTATAAATTCCGTTTTTGCTGTACTTGTTATTGTATTGCCTTTTTCTGTATTTTAAAATTGAAGTAAGGAGGCGGTAGTGATGAAAATAAAAATTCCTGAAAATTTTATGTTAGGGACAAGCTCCAGTGCCTGGCAGATCGAAGGAACAGCAGGAAAAGAAGCTGGACAGGAAAGCTGGGCTGATTTGTTTTTTCAAAGCGATCCTTCGCGCTGGTATGACCAAATCGGTCCTCAAAAAGCCAGTGACTTTTATCACCAATACAAAGAAGATATTGCCACTATGGCAAGCTTTGGACTCAATACCTTTCGCTTTACCATACAATGGGCCTGATTGATTGAAGATGACTATCGCATCAACTTCATCAAGCGATATCTATACTATACAATCAAGGCAAAAGAAGAAGGATGTCATTGCCATGGCTATTTGATTTGGTCTTTTATCGATCATCTCTCTGCCATCAATGCCTTTAAAAATCGTTACGGTCTTTTGGAACTGGACTTAAACACATACAAACGTAAACCCAAAAAATCATTATTTTGGCTAAAAGACTGTATAGAAAAAGGAATTGTAGAATAACTCGCATGGTAAAAGCAGCCATTTTGATAATGACTGCTTTTTTTCACTTTATGACATTTTTTCGATTTAGTATCGTTTAAACCACTGTATCCATTTTATTATTCTGTCCAGGCTTTTCCTTCTTGTCCAAACAGTTTGACATAATGGGCTAAACGATCTTCATATCCTTTGATGAAACTGGGAATCAACTTCCATTTATCAAAATTTGGATCTTGGATAAATTTTTCAAGTTCTTCTTTACCCGCCACGACAAGCTCTGTTGCCAGATTGACCTTTTGAATACCGTTACGAACTGCTTTTGCCAGATTTTCATTACCGGTACCACTGCCACCATGTAAGACTAGCGGCGTATCTGGGCAAGCCTTGACGATTTGTTCTAATCGCTCAAAATCAATATGTGGTGTTCCTTTATAGCGACCATGAGCCGTACCGATCGCCACTGCCAAACAATCTACACCTGTTTCTTTGATAAAACGAGCGGCCATTTCCGGCTCAGTCAGATTGCTTGTGCCATCGACTGAATAGTTTTCCCCTTGTCCGACATGACCAAGTTCCGCTTCCACACTGATGCCTAAAGGTTTACACATCTTGAAGACTTCTTTGGTCTGCTTGACATTTTCTTCATATGGAAGACTGGAGCGATCCACCATGATTGATGTAAAACCGGATCGAATTCCTAACATGATGTCCTCATACGATTTTCCATGATCCAAATTGATCGCAAATGGCACCGATGAAGTGCTGACCAATTCACGAATCATATGAACAAACCATGGAAGATCGGGATGAATGAACGCATTGACATCAATGATCATAGGTGCTCTTAGTTCTTCCGCAACATGAATCACAGCTCGAACCGTATCTTCACTTTGAACGTTTGGTGCGGTAACTCCATAACCTTCCTTTTTAGCACGATCCAGGATTTCTTTCATTGTCACTAACATATATGATTTCCTCTATTGATCTAATTTATCCCTTAAAAAGCGGGAGGCAAAGCACAGATCTTCTTTCCAGTTGGGATCACCCGTGTACCAGAATTCTCCCACAAACCGGTACACTCCCATCTCATACAGGCATCGGATGTTTTCTTTAAATTCCGTATGTCCCGTCCCAAACGGGATCTCCCGGTATTT